>SKKK01000098.1 GCA_007121535.1 Planctomycetaceae bacterium
CCGGGCGCCGTTTCCCGATTATACGGGATCGTTCTTCTATCATTACGGCGATCACCCCTATCCGGACGGCGCGCGGGCCGAGGGATTGTTGGCCGCCTACCTGCTGGCTCGGAAAACCGGAGACACTAGCAGAATGGCCCGGTACTACCAGGCGATCCGATGGGCAGCCTGGGCGACGTTGCGTCTGTGCAATACATCCGACTCGGTCTATTCGGTGCCCGATCCTCAACGAGCCGACGCCGGATCGCCGCTCCCGCCGCCCGACCCGGCAGCTTCGATGCGTCAGACTTCACCCGGCCAGCTTCACCGATTCGCTGCATCGGCGAAGTCGGCGGAAGCATTCGCTTGGCAGTGGTTCCTGTTCCATCCCAAAACGGCGTTCGGTCAGCTCGTAAGCTCGTCCATCAACTCCTGCGACATCGCCGCCGTCATCTGCGTGCGTCAATACATCAAAGCCTCCTGCTTTTCCTGAAATGCCCAATCTGCCGCAACACCATTTGCAGCAACCGACCCTCATGATAAATTACCCCCCGAATGTCAAAAACCCCGAAATTTCAGTGCAAACCCTGTCCTGCACCCCCTGACATTCTGGCATGCTGATCTGTCTTGCCATGTTCGCCGATGCGGCGTATACTCCCGGCATTCGGGTCCGCAGCAAGGAAAGCAAGGAAGCTGATCGCGCGGATCGACCGCACAAATCGATCGTTTTGAGCAGGGAGGCTTGAAATGTTGATGCGAATTTCCCCCGCCGCTATCTGGTTGATGACTGCCGTCGGAATGTTGACGGCCCGAGCCGGCGGCAACGACGGTGACTGGCGCCGCGCCACGGAACGAGAATCGCCCATCCGAACGGCGATGAACGATGGAGCCTCGATCCATTCGACCGTGACCCAGGTGGATCGTGGCTCAGGCACCTTGCCCAACGACCAGGGCCAGGTTTGGCGGGAATACGATATCAGTCCTTACACATCGCGAGTCACGTCGACCGAGCGGCCGGAACAAGCGGTGGTCGATTGGATCCTGCGGGAAACGGGCACCGAAGTCTGGTTCTCGCAGCCGCTGGGAATTTTGAGCGCCAGTCGAGACCGATTGCAGGTTTACCATACTCCGGAAATGCAGCGATTGGTCCTGGACATCGTCGACCGTTTCGTCAGCAGCCAAGCGGATGCCCACACCTTCCAGTTGCGATTGGTCAGCGTCGGCAACCCCAATTGGCGGACCGCCGCGTTGCCATTGCTGCGACCGGTGGACGTTCAAGCGCCGGGAGTCGAGGCTTGGTTGCTGTCGAAAGAGAACGCTGCCGTATTGATCGGTCAATTGCGAAAACGCACGGATTTCCGCGAACTGAATTCGCCCAGCCTGATCGTGCACAATGGACAATCGCACACGATCTCGAATCTGACCCCCAAGAATTACATCCGTTCGGTTCGCATGCGACAGGATGTTTGGCCCGGTCACGACATGGAGATGAGCCAGATGCAGGAAGGGTACTCGTTGCAGTTCAGCCCGCTGATCTCCTTGGACGGCAACACCATCGACGCAGTGATCAAGTGCCAAATCGACCAGATCGAAAAACTGGTGCCTGTCGCCGTCGATGTCCCTTCGATGGCGGGCGGGATGCAACGCGTCCAGATCCAGGTGCCGCAGGTCGTCAGTTGGCGGTTGCACGAGCGATTCCGCTGGCCCACGAATCAAGTCCTGCTGCTGGGTTGCGGCGTCGTCGCCACCCCGACCGGCGAACGGATGGGACCACTGGGGCTACCCATCCCCTCGATTCCGGGAGTGCCGCTGCCAACATCTTCCCGGGTTGATGCCCTGTTGTTCATCGAAAGCAAGGGGAAGACCGACCGATCGCGGGTCGATCCCAGTCGCACGGCCAGCGAAGCCACGCCCGGATACCACGGTCGGTATTGACCGACGGGTTGACCGAGCCGCGTTGGGATCGCTGATCCGTTATTCCCAAAGCCAACCGCACCGTTACAATAGTCGGTTTCACGATCGCCGCCCGCTTTGCAGAAGCTGGCGGAACGGCCCTAGCTGATCGAGGAACCGCGCATCATGCATCCACTCGCAAAAACCCCCCTTCATGACTGGCACGTCGACCAGGGGGCTCGCATGGTCGACTTTGCAGGCTGGTCGATGCCGGTGCAGTATCGATCGATCGTCGACGAACATCTGGCGACTCGCCGTGCCGCTGGCGTATTCGACATCTCGCACATGGGCCGCTTGCGTTTCGATGGTCCGGGTTCGGCCGCTCTGCTGGATCGGGTGTTGACACGGCGAGTCAGCGATCTGGCGCCGGGCTGTATTCGGTATTCTTTGGTGACCGACGATCAGGGTGGCATCCTGGACGACGTGTTGGTCTATCATCTCCAGACGCCCAGTGACCGCTTGTACCATCTGATGGTCGTCAATGCCAGCAACCGCCAGAAGATCGTCCGTTGGCTGGAAACGCACTTGGCGACGGCGGACGACGTCCAGATGCAGGATCGGACGGAGCAGACCGCGATGATCTCGGTCCAGGGCCCGGCTGCCGTGCAGATCGTAACCGCATTGGTCTCGGCGAAGGTGAGCGATCTGGGTTATTATCGCGGCGTGGTCACCGAGCAGTTCGGGCGGCCGTGTACGGTGTCGCGCACCGGTTACACGGGCGAGGACGGTTTCGAGTTGATCGTTCGAGCCGAAGACGCGCCCGGTGTCTGGCAAAACATGTTCCGTGCCAGTCGAGGTACGGGAATTATGGCCGCCGGACTGGGTGCTCGCGACACACTGCGGCTGGAAGCGGGCATGCCGCTGTACGGTCACGAGTTGTCCGAAAGGATCGATCCGTACCAAGCGAGCCTGGGGTTCGCCGTCAATCTGAAAGACCGCTCGTTCCCGGGCCGCGATGCGTTGGTCCGAATCAAGAACGAACCGCAAACGCTGGTGCGAGTGGGATTGGAACTGGAGGGCCGCCGGGTAGCTCGACAACACGATCGGGTTCTACGGGACGGTCAAGCGGTGGGCCAGATCACCAGCGGTACGTTCTCGCCAATGCTTCGAAAGCCGATCGCCATGGCCTACGTCCAGCCCTCGGTCAGCGACCTCGAAGCCCCTCTAACGGTCGACATCAGGGGCCGCTCCCACGAGGCGCGCGTCGTCCCGTTGCCGTTTTACAAGAGACCCACGGGTCAGTGACACTTGTCGAATCACCATCATGCAGAAGGAAGGGATTACCGTGAACGAAGAACAATTGTTGTACAGCTCGTCGCACGAATGGGTACGCTTGAGAGAGGACGAGGGCGGTAAGGTCGCCACCATCGGCATCTCGGCATTCGCGGTCCAGCAATTGACCGACTTGGTCTTTATGGAACTGCCCGAGGTCGGGCGTCAGATTGCTGCCGGCGAGGAGTTTGGCGAAGTCGAATCGGTCAAGGCGGTGAGCCCGCTGTACAGCCCGGTCGATGGCGAGATCATCGCCGTGAATTCCGAGCTGCCCGATCGGTTGGAGACGTTGGGGGATGATCCGTACGAAAAGGGCTGGATTATGAAGGTCAGGCTCACCGACGAATCCAGCTTGGCTCGGCTGATGGATTATTCGGCTTACCAGAAGCAATGTTCCGAAGAAGGATAGCACCAGGGATGTCGTACCTGTTCAACACGCCGGAAGATCTGCAGCAGATGCTCGAAGCCATCGGTGTCGGGTCGATCGACGATCTGTTCGCGTGCATTCCCCCCTCGTTGCGTCTGGATCGGCCGCTGCAGCTTCCGCCGGCGATGGGCGAGTTGGAATTGAGCCGCCATATGTCGGCCTTGGCTGCCAGCAATCGCTGTGCCGAGGACACGATCTGTTTTCTGGGAGGCGGCAGCTACGATCATTTCATCCCGGCCGTGGTCGATGCGTTGGCATCGCGAGGTGAGTTCTACACTTCGTACACGCCGTATCAACCGGAGGTCAGTCAAGGCAATCTGCAGGCCATGTTCGAATACCAGACCATGGTCTGCCAATTGACGGGCATGGACGTGTCCAATGCCAGCCTGTACGACGGCGGCAGCGCTGCCGTCGAGGCCGTGTTGATGTGCTTGAGCGCCACGCGGCGGGATGGGAACGTGGTCGTTCCGGCCAGCGTCCATCCCGAGTATCGGCAGATCCTGGAGACCTACCTGATCAACCTGGGCACGCAATTAGTCACCGTCCCGACCGACGACGGCGTCGTCGATCCGGATGCTTTGGCCGCTGTGGTCAACGACCGGACTGCATGCGTTTTGATCCAGCATCCGAACTTTTTCGGTTGTCTCGAACAGGTCGAAGCCGTCGGCCGCATCGCTCATGACGCGGGAGCCCTGCTGGTTCAGGCCTTTGACCCGATCAGTCTGGGACTGCTGAAGCGGCCCGGCGATCTGGGTGCGGACATCGCGATCGCCGAAGGGCAATCGCTGGGCAACCCGATGATATTCGGCGGACCGTATCTGGGGATCATGGCCTGCCGCGATCAGTTCGTGCGGCGGCTGCCCGGAAGGATCGCCGGTCAGACCACCGATCGACGCGGGCGACGGTGCTGGGTGCTGACCTTGCAGACTCGGGAACAGCATATTCGCCGCGACAAAGCCACCAGCAACATCTGCACCAATCAGGGACTGATCGCCGTCCGAGCCGCCATCTACCTGTCGGTGCTCGGTCCGCAAGGCTTGCGCCAGACCGCCGAGCAGTGCCTGCAGAAGGCCCGTTACGCGATGCAGCAGATCGCTGCCAGCCAACGCTTCGAGGCGGCCTTTGCGGCGCCGACCTTCAAGGAATTCGTCGTCCGGGATACGGAAGACCGGGTGACGCAGTTGTTGCGGGACAGTTGCCAGCACGGCATCCTGGCCGGAGTGCCGCTGGGACGCTGGTACCCGCAGTGGCAGGATGCCTTCCTGGTGACGGTCACCGAAAAACGGACTCGATCCGAGATCGACGCTTTGGCCAAGGTGCTGGCCGATGGCGGTCGAGCGGTCTGAGCATGTTCTTAAGGGAAAACGATGAGAAACCAAACGTCGATGCGTCTGATTTTCGAGCTGTCGCGAAGCGGCCGCGGCAGTACGGTGCTGCCACCGCTGGACGTGCCCGAACAACACGTCCAGGATCTCTTGCCGCCCGACAGCCTGGCCGATGCACCGCCACCGTTGCCCGAAGTAGCGGAACCGGACGTGGTGCGGCACTTCACCAACCTGTCCACGCTGAACATGGCGGTCGACACCCACTATTACCCGCTGGGGTCGTGTACGATGAAATACAACCCCAAGCGGAACGAGCGGCTCAGTTCCCTGCCGGGATTCTTGCACTTGCATCCGTACCAGGACGAAGAGACGCTGCAAGGGTTGTTGCAGGTGCTGTTCGAGCTTCAGCAGACGCTGGGCGAAATCGCCGGATTGCCCGCCGTCACCCTGCAACCTGCCGCCGGGGCTCACGGCGAATTGACCGCCCTGATGATCGCCGCCGCCTATTTTCGCGACCTCGGCCAACAGCGCACCAAAGTGCTCGCCCCCGATAGCGCTCATGGCACCAATCCCGCCAGCGCCCGGATGGCCGGTTTCCAAACCGTCACGGTCAAGAGTACCCGGGCCGGCTTCGTCGACGTGGACGATCTGCGAGCTAAATTGGATGATTCGGTCGCTGTGTTCATGATCACCAACCCGAACACCCTGGGTTTGTTCGACCAGCAGATGTCGCAGATCGCCGATTGGGTCCATGAACGAGGCGGATTGATCTATCTGGACGGCGCCAACATGAACGCCATCCTCGGGATCGCTCGGCCGGGCGACTTCGGTGCGGACATGATGCACTACAATCCTCACAAAACATTCAGTGGGCCACACGGTGGCGGAGGTCCCGGCGCCGGGCCTGTCTGCGTCCGCCGGCACTTGGGCGATTATCTGCCCGCGCCCGTCGTCTCGAGGCACGGCGACCGATTCACGCTCGAGAAGCTCCCGCCGAAGTCCATCGGCCGCGTCCGCAGTTTCTTCGGCAATGTGGGCGTCTTGCTGCGAGCCTATTGCTATCTCTGCACGCACGGCCCGGACGGCTTGCGACGCGTCTCGGAGAATGCCGTGCTGAACGCCAACTACTTGCTGAGCCGAGTCAAGCACTTTCTGCCCGTGCCGCAAGGCGACCGCTGCATGCACGAGTTCGTGGCTTCGGCCAGCAAACTGAAGAAAGAAACGGGCGTCACGGCCATGGATCTGGCGAAACGATTGCTGGATTACGGCTTCCATGCACCCACCGTCTATTTTCCGTTGACCGTACCCGAGGCCGTGATGGTCGAACCGACCGAGACGGAGAGCAAAGAAACGTTGGACGCATTCGCAGAAACCTTGTTCCGGATCACCGGCGAAACCGCTGAACTTTTGCACGAAGCGCCCCATTCGACTTTGATCAGCCGTCCCGACGAAGTCCAGGCGGCTCGGAAACCGGTGATGCGATGGACATCCGAGTGATCTTCCATCCGCCCGCCGACGGGGCGTGGAACATGGCCGTCGACGAAGCCTTGTTGGAGACCGTCTGCCAGTCGAATCGGATCGGTTGGTTGCGATTCTATCTTTGGCAAGAACCAACGTTGTCCCTGGGCTACTTCCAGCAGCATGCCGATCGGCAACTTCACGCGGCCAGCCGGGATTGCCCGCTGGTACGACGCTCGACGGGCGGCGGAGCCATCTTGCACGCTCAGGAATTGACCTACAGCCTGGTGGTACCCCTGCAGTCTCATTGGGATCAACAGGGGAACGTGTTGTATCGCGCAGCTCACGAGACGTTAATCGACGAATTCGCGAGCCGGGGACTTGCAGCCCGGACCTATGGCCAAGCGATCGGCCGCGACTCGAACCGGACCATCAGGCATGACGAACCCTTTTTGTGCTTTCAGCGACGTGACGATGCCGATATTCTGCTAGACGAACATAAAATCGTGGGCAGTGCCCAGCGGCGACGACGCCTCGGGTTGCTTCAGCATGGAAGCATACTCTTAGCGACCACAAAGTTTTCACCTGAATTAGCTGGAATTCGAGATATTTCGGGGAAATTGATCGAGCCATGGGACTTGGCCCAGCCGTGGTCGCAGCGTTTGACCGACCGTCTGGAATGGCGATTACAGCAGCGTGATGCACTGGACGAGCCGATCTTGCAGCTTGCCCGGCAATGGCTGGACAACAGATTCGCTCGTTCAAATTGGATTTTGCGGCGATAAACACAATCTTTGACCTCGACCGACGTTTGAACTAAACTTGGTGAAGGGGGCTATGTGTTTTGATATCTTCTGGTTACACTTAGGGCGATTTCGCATCTCTACTCACTCAACGGCTCGATGCCCGTAGGGGTCGAGTCATGGTTGCGACAGAAAGACAGTCCATGAAAATCAAATTGAAGGTTCTAAAGGGTTCGGGTGCCGGGAAGGAAGTCAAGATTCCTACACCCGAATGTTTGATTGGGCGAAGTTCTGAATGTCATTTGCGCCCCAAGAGCGATGCGATCAGCCGCCGTCACTGTGCGATCGTTGTAGAGGAAGGAACCGTCAAGGTCCGTGATTTCGGCAGCAAGAACGGAACCTTCATCAATGAACGCCGCGTGGAAGGCGATCTGGTCGTCCGATCAGGCGACGTGGTGCGATTCGGACCGCTTTCCTTCGAGATGGTGATCGACCACAGTCTGGGAGGCGAAAAGAAACCCAAGGTCACCAGCATTCGTGAGGCGGCGGCACGCACGACCCAATCCGGTGGTGATTCCGGAAAGTTCGTCGAAAACGAGATCTCGGATTGGCTGGACGAAGCCGACCAGATCGAACGCGAACGCCGATTGGCCGACCCTGATACTCGCCAGTTGAAACTGGACGAAACGGACCACGTATCGTTGCAAAAATCGATCGAAGAACGTACGAAGAAGGCTGCGGATCAAGATTCCGGCGACTCGAAGGAAATCCCCCCGAAAGACGGCAAAAAGAAAGTCATCGGAAAACTGCCCACCCGCCCCGACTCGGCCCCGAAAAATTCTCGCGAAGCTGCGGCTGTGATGCTCAAGAAGTTCTTCAATAATCGCTGAATTCACGCGAATGGTCCGCAAGACAATTCGCGGAGGTCCCTATTGCGATGAATCATGAAACTCTGCCGCCGGTTCGTCGGGTAGAAGAAGACGAGGCGTGCGATATCCATCCCGGGACCGATGACTTGCGTCAAACGGTCAATCGGTGCCTGGCTGGGGATCAGTTCGCCATGATGGACTTGGTCGAACGGTTTCAGGCATCGGTCTTTGCGTACTGCTACCGGATGCTGGGGCAGCGCCAGGACGCGGAGGACGCCACTCAAGAAACGTTCATCCGTGTCTTGCGGAGCCTTGCACGATGGGACCACCATCGAGATTTCCGGCCATGGCTGATGACGATCGCTGCCAACCGATGCCGGACGATGCTGGCGGCTCGCAAGCGTCGACCGGTGGTCTGTGAAATCGAACCAGGTCTATGCGAAGGGGATAGCGGTGATTGGTGCGAGGCCCATCAATTGGACGAAGAAATTCAAATGGGCTTGTCCCGGATCAGCCCGGAGCAGCGCGAAGCCTTTGTATTGTTTCACGAACAAAATTTGTCCTACCAACAGATCGCGGACATCCTGGGCTGTCCGCTGGGGACGTGCAAAACCTGGATCTATCGTGCTCGCCGACAACTGGCGACTTGGTTGCAGCACCGTCAAGTTTTAGCGGGACGGCATTGATGAAGTGCGACGATTTCGAAGCCAGAATCCATCAGCGCTTGGACGAGCGTTGTTCGCCGCGCGACGACCGGCATCTGCTGGATCACGCCTCGGAATGTCCAACGTGCGCTGACGTGTTGGAGACCTACAGCAACGTCGTCCGGCAACTCGGTCACTGGCAACCTCCACCGTTGGATGACGATTTCAGTCGGCGCACCGTTCAAGCAGCCCTGCGGGACTCGGATCGTTTGGCGACCACGCCGTTATCCAAGGAACCCCTTCATCGATCAGGGCGATCATCGCGGTCGATGTTCCGGCCTCGATTCGCTTATCAGGCCCTCGTGCTGTCAGCATGCGTATTACTGATCGTCGCTTCGGCGCCACTTTGGCTTCCTTCGGTCGACACCGACGGGCCGGTCACGCAAACCGCCGTTTCCGAGCCTGACAGAATTCAACCCATGAACGGACTGGGCGAATCTTCTCCGCGGCAACTCAGCGATCCGCGAGCGCTCGGCCCCGCCGCGATCGCGACGGGTGACTGGCGAATCGTTTGGACTCAGTGGTCCACCGCGTTACAGTCCGAACCGCTCGAGCCATTGGACACCTGGACGAAGGGCATCAGACCCCTCACCGCGTCGTTACACACCGCGTGGCTCAGCTTGCGGACTTCGTTTCCTTTGTACGAGCAACGTCCGCAGCACGTTGCCGACGAAGTCTCCACGTCGTCCTAAGGCCCTCGCTTGACCTGGTTCCGCCGGGCAGGGTAGACTTTCAGCCTGACGACGGAACGGTCCGGAGATCCCCGCCATGCTGACATTTCGTTGCGAATCCTGTTCGAAGCTTCTGAAGGTCCAAGAGGCGTTGAACGGCAAACGGGTCAGGTGCCCTGATTGCAATGCCGTGAACACCGTCGTAAAACGGTCGTCCGCTCCTGCCGATTCACCCTCGATCCAATCACCCTCGATCCAATCACCCTCGATCCAATCACCCTCGATCCAAGTCGTGCCGACCATCCAAGTCGCTGCCGCAAAACCGGCCAAGAAAGCCGCTACGGGCAAGAGGTCTACCCCCGGTGCAACACGGCACAAGAAAAAACGCGGAAATCCCGGGATGTGGCTGATCGGCGGTTCGATTCTGGGCATGGCTGCGGTCGGCGTGGCCGCGATCTTCCTGCTGGGCGGAAAGACGAACGGTCCGGTGGCCTCGCAAACCAGCCCCGACTCGGGAGACACACAAGCATCGTCTGATCTGATCGCACTACCGGCTGAAGAGCATCAGGATGCCCCGCTCGATCAACCGACGGACCAGGCTCAGACCGCCGAAGGGGAACGAGAGCCCACTTCAGATCCTTTGGCCCCCATGGTCCACGAACCGTTGCCCGAAGATCCGGTTGCAATAACCGCGCAGCCAGCCGACGCCGTAGGAGGGCATATCGAAAGGCCGCAAACGGAAGCAGGTCGGCAAGATGCATCGGCGGGTCACAGCGACGCGATAACCGATAGCGTCGCCGCGCCGGACGATCTCGCGACGACGGCGGGTGGGATCGCGCCGGCCGTGGACACCGGATTGCCGCAACCGACGCTCGACGATCGCCCCCTGCTTGAATCGGACGACGACGCTCGGGGCACGGTCAACCCCAGCGGGCTGACCGACCAGGACCAGCAGCAGTTGGCCGAATTGCACCGCAATCGCCAGCTCTTTTCCGTCAAGGAATATCCCACGTTGCGGCGGATCTTTGCCGATCGTTTCGCTCGATTAAACGAGGTCCAGATCCGGGCGGCGTGGGGCGAGGATCTGCCCGCCATGCAGCAGTGGCTGGCGGACCATCCCGCGATCCGCGAGCAGCTATTCCTGGCGATCGATCCCCAGACGGATGATGTCGTGCGCGCACTGCAGATTTTCCAGACGCTGAAGGAGACCTTTCCAGAGCAGATCGTGCCTTACGCCAATCTGGCCATCGCCATCGCCGTGACGTGGGATCAACCGCAGCACATCTACCATTACTCAGGACACCAGCGACGAGCCAAAGCGACCATGCCGGACGGGTTGACCGACGAAATCGACAACTTTCGTTACTTTCTGGAGACCGAGCCCGTCATGCAAGGCCGCGCACAATGGTTGCCCTGGGAGTTTCTGGTGCACGTGGTCAACCATCGGACGCCTCGGGAAGAACGCAACTGGGCGTTGCAGCACTACTTGGCTGGACGAGTCATGTTCGGCAAGTGTTATCAAGACGTTCCCTACGACTATCTGATGCTGGAAAGCCAAAGCCAGCACGCTCGCATGAACGACCATCCGTACACGTTGGCCAATCTGCGGACCTACGGGGGAGTCTGTGCGCTGCAAGGCGATTTCGCGTCGCGGGTCGGTCAGAGCCTGGGAGTGCCGTCGGCCTACGTCGGTGGCGAATCGGCCTACGGCGACCTGCACGCCTGGGTCATGTGGGTCGAGATCAAGGCGGTGACGCCCAAGAGTATCGTGTTCAGCCTCG
>SKKK01000677.1 GCA_007121535.1 Planctomycetaceae bacterium
AAACGAACTCAATTCAGCAATTGTCTCAAGTAACCCGAACGTTCCTAGGATCAGCATCAGTAGCCCTATCGCTACGACACCCACGGCAGAGGGTGCTACTGCTTGGTCCCCAGCCGGATCTCCTGGTTGCCTTTCCCGACGCCACAGGAACAGAGACATGGCTAGTAACAACGCGCCCGAAAAGCAGACGCTCACAGCAATATCAATCATGACGAACTGTAGCGTTCGGCGAACCAATGCCGCAACGATCACTGGAACGGGCCAGCCGCATGCGATTGCTGCGATTAATCTTGACGGTAAGTCCAACGATCTCTTTGCCCGCGTGGCTAACATCTGACCACAGCCTCTCGAAAGCATGTCCATCATTCTTCGTTGATGTAACCGGTACCATATTCTGTTGGGCCAACGCGAACAAACGATACAAAATCAATACTTACCGTTTCGTCTCCGCCCTGGTTATACGCTGCCAGCATTACCCTTCAAACGCTAGTCTTCCCAGATCCAGCGCGTACCCGTCCATTTCGCTTTCTCAGGGTCCTTTCCGTTTTCTCGCAGCCAGTCCCAGACGGCTTGGCACCACTCCTTATCGTGGGGAACCGTGTAGTACTCCGGTTTCTTTTGACGGAACGTGAAAATGAACGTATTACGTTCGTGTACCGGTCGAGGTTCCGACACATTCGCTCCCTGTTCCAGCAAATAATGAACAATGTCGAACTTGGCCCCAGCGGCAGCACGGTATAAGGCCGTTCTCCCGAGATAGTCGATGGGCGCGTCAATGTCTGCCCCGTACTCGCACAGGACCACGACCTTTTCGAAGCGATGATTCATTATGGCGAACCAAAGTGGTCTGCCTTTTTGTTGCCCTTTGGCACCATTCATCTGATTTGGATCACCACCCGCTTCCAATGCGGCCCGAAGCCAGAACGGGTCTTCTTCGAGAGTGGCATGATGCAAGACTGATGAATGCGGTAGCATGATCTCACCACCGCCGCGACAGATTGTGTTGGGATCAGCACCTAATTCGAGCAACATGCCGTAGCTTTTTCTCTTCTGCAGTATCAGGGCGTGAAGAAGAGGCGTCTTACCAAGCCGCCTTGCTCCAACCTCCAAGCTTTTTCCGTTGCGCACGTACGCTCGGATGGCGTTAAGATTTTCCTGTTCCACTGCTTCCCAAATCGTCATCGAACTGCCTCGCTTGATTCGATCGTATCCGCATCCGAAGATTGGCATCGCCGCGAAAAGCATGGCACAAAAGCGTACGCCTATGGACCTATCCATTTGGTTTCGTCGCCTCATCTTCCCAAAGTAGGAAATAATATTGATTTGTTCGGCCTTCCCAACCTTAACACAACAGGGTACCGGCACCCACTAGGTCGTTCAGCGACGTGATCAGCCTTTCCAAAGCAGGGCAAAGAGCACCATCAAGAAGAAAACAAGAATCGCCACAAGGATGTCAGCGTACTCTCGCAAGTACCGATTCTTCGATCTTTTCGTTACATTATTCGTTATCCAGTCAACGAGCATAGACCCTCCACCCTCAAAAATAATAAGAATTGAAAGAACGATGAAGCCGATTGCGATTATCCACAACATGCGCGACTCAAGTATTCGTGGTTTGAACGGTCAATCTTGGAGTCAAGCCTTGACTGACTGCCAAATGGACGACTAAACTTTGGCTCAGGATAAAAAACGATAGATCATGCGTCACGACGTGCGCCCAATCCCGAGGGAAGTATAGCACTGCAGGTACGTTTGGGTCAGGAGCTTAACACCAGAGACGTTCCGACAACGAGATAGAAGATGCCGAAATAGGCCAGTGCCAAGGACAGTCGCTTTCGAATCCCTAGCCCTGTTCCCAGCCAGTGTGTGGGAACCAGGAACAGCACCGCTGGAATCGTCAACGCCGAAACAGCCGCTGCGAGAAGAAGTGCGCTACCCCAGTAGCTGACACCATCGGAAAATCCGGCGCGGACGTCAAACAAACCGCCCACGAGTGTCGGCATGATCAAGAGAACGAATGCCATCATCCGAGCGAAGCGGCTGAGCTGGATGCCACTAGGGCCTGTTTCGTACATGAACTTACCTCTACGCTGTGCGCTACTGAAGTAGCGGGAAGTGGCAGTTTAAGTCATCACAAAGGAAGGTCATTGATAAGAAGATCTTCATGCTTCACATTGAGTCGTTCGACAAGCGTTTGAATATCAGCCGTTGCGCCATCGACGTTTCCTTTCCATTCACCGGATCCGCGTGCACATACAGGCATTTGTGGAGACTCAGCGGATCATTCAACCTTCCGAGGAAGGGGTCCAGGCGGGTGAAGCGGGCGGTGGTGGGGTCGTAGTAGCGGGCTCGGAGGTATTGATGGCCGATGCGGGGGTCGAATGGCTCGCCGGCGTATAACAAGGTGGTGGCGGCCATGGCCGCGTTGGCATACTGGCCCGAGCCGCCGCTCAGGAGCTGGCCGGGAGCGTTCCAGATGGCGAGCATCTGGCCGTAGGCGTCGTAGGCGTAGAATTGGACGGCGGCGGCAGCCAGGTCGGTCAATAGCCGCACGCTGCCGTGGCCGAAGATCAGGGTTTGGTCAGCGGTCACTTGTCCTTGATCATCGGTTTCGATCGTGCGCTGGGAGATCTCGGCGTGGCCAAAGGTGTAGTCGATGGTGCGAACGAGGCTGGAAGCCTCGTCTACGAGGGCGTAATGCGACTCGCGGAGCAGTTGGCTGTAACCGGTGTGGTTGTTGGCGTCGTTCAGGAATTCGGTCAAGGTGCGGCTGTCGACCGCGCCGTTGCCGTTGGTGTCGGTTTCGGTCAGGGCGCTGACGCGGATGCCGGAAGTGTTGTAGTCGTAGCTGGTGGTTTCGGACGGGGTAGGTTCGAGGAACCCGGTCCCCGCGACTCGGACAGACGCGACCACGTGGGTAACGCGCCCGAAGGCGTCGTGGGTGTAGGTCCAGACTTCGCCGGGGTTCCC
>SKKK01000206.1 GCA_007121535.1 Planctomycetaceae bacterium
CAAAGTCTACGATCCACATTGCGAGCCATAAGTCTGGCACCTCCTGAAGCTGAGGGTGAAAAAACAAACACACCCCCAAGCTACCCCGCCTGTCAAGAATGCCTAACCCGGACGCTTACGTGTCACGTAATTGCAGGCGAAACACGTCCAATCGGGACCGTCTGGTGTGCCCGCGAACTTCTGTGAGCGATCCGGGTGCCTGGCGATGGCGGAAGCGATGGATTCCAGGGCACCGGGGCCAGCCGGTATGGCATCGTCTTCGAACACCAGAATGCCCGCAGCATCGGGGTGCGTATCCAGGGCGGTTCTCAGCAGCCGCAGGTGTCCGAAGGTCACAAAAATCCGCGGCAGCCAGTACTGCGGGATAATACGCACGACCTTGCCGACGGCGTGAGTGGTGATACAATCTGCCATTGAACTGGCGTCGGCATGATCACGGTAGTCGTCACCGTAGACATACGCGTGTGACAGACCGGGCCAAGCGGCGTCGAATTGCCGTCGCCGGTCTATCGAGCGTGAGATGGTCAGAACGTACGTGGGTGGAAACGTCATGGAGCATACTCCCGGATTAAGATTGGCTGGTGATACTGGGACCGCGTTGCCGTACCGGATAAGGCTTGCAGATGTTGGGACGGGCCACGGTCCAAAACAAGGCGTCTATTGGCAGCAACTTGCGTGCGCGGAGGATCTGCTGGGCTGCCGACTGGGTCACGTAACAGCAGCACGTGTTGGCCCAATCTTTGGAATGTGGAGGTCCGCTGAATTTCCACGAGTGTTGGGGCTGATCCCGAATGCTGGAAGCGATCGTCGTCAAGGCAGCTTCTTCGGAGACAGTGGGGATCGCGTCGTCTTCAAAGATCAGCACTCCCGGCGTGTCGGAGTGTTCGTCCCAGGCGGTGCGTAGGGCTTGCTGGTGCCCCAAGAGGCAGCACAGTTGTCCACGCCAGTGACGTTTGCGGATCAGGATCAGCCTGTTTTCACAGGTTTGGGCGATCAGGTCTGCCAGCAAGTCGGAATCGCGGTAGTCTCGCCAGTCGGGACCATACACCCACGTGAACGTCATGGCCGACCAGGCAGCGATGAATTGTGCCTGCCGTTCGTGTGAACGTTGGGTGGTGAGGACGTAGATTGGTGGCAGTTCGGCATTCATGAGGCGTCGGCCAGGGCGGGAGTGTGGAACGAAAAGACCTGCCCGGCGGCAGGGCACAAGACGGGCAGACGACTGATTCGAGCGATGGCTCGGGCCAAGCCCGGTTCGGACTCGACGTACAACCGGCACTTGCTGTTCCGGTACACGCGGGCCTTCCACCGAGCGACAGCATCGGGATCGCTCCGCAGAGCCGCATCACGGTCCTCGGCCGATCCCGGCCACATGATGAGTTCCTGCCAGGTGACCCCCAAATGCCGCAAATGGCCAATCGTAGATTCACGTTCCGTGACCGGCCTCGCAGTGATGATCATCCGCACGGGAGCACTGCGAGGCGTGTACAGCGGCAACGCCGTGTGATTGGTCACGATGATGCCATCCAGATCCCAGGCCGTGGTCGCCAGGTAGCCGCTGTTGGCCAGGTTCCATTCCAGGTAGTGCGGGGGCGGGAGCAAGGCGGCGATCAGATCCACGGCACTGGCACCCTGGGGCGTACTGTAGACGGCACAGCGAATGATCGGCTGCTTGCCAAAATGGTCGCGGACCAGTTGCTCTCGTTGCCGCATCTGGATGCCGTTGTAGACGGTGTCGTCGATCAACACGATCGGTCCCAGCGGCAGCGCTCCACGCAGACGGGCCCCCCGCCCACAATCTCGTACGCCGTCGGCCGAGACGCTGTATAGCGGTCGGTGCAGGTGGCAGGCCAGCAGCGATGCGGGCAGCAGACCCGAGCGAGCGACGCCGACCACAGCCGCCGGATCCTCGGGCAACTGACTGCGGAGGCTCAGCGTGTCAGAAACCAATTGCGGTGTGCTAATATACGTGCCGCCGGGCAGCGTTCGTAGCACTCGGGGGCTGCGCGCGGGGAGCGACACCGTGGAGGTTTCGCGGTCACGCTCGGCTGCCGTAGGCAGCGAAAACCGCTTTCGCAGCCAGTCGTCGAATCCCGCTCGCAGCGCACCGTCGCCGTAGCTGAGCACCCAGCGTTGTCGGGCCACGCGGTCGATGCGTTCCCGCCAGCCCGCCTGCAGCTTGCAGTCGCGCGTCGTTTGAGCCATGGCGTTGCAATAATGATTGCCGTAAATGCTCTTGGCCACCAAGCCCCGCCGCCACCAATCAGCCAGTTTCAGGAACTTGTCCCTCTCGTAGATCATCGGCACGTGGATGTCGTAGTGCCGTGTAAGCAGGCCCGCTTCTTGCAAAGCGTGGTGCGTCGAACCCAACCGTGGAACTTCTGAGCCGCCAGCAAGGCACGGATGGCTCGTCGCTGTTCTCGCAAGGGTGCCAACTTCGATCCCACGTTGATCCTGGTGTAGACGGCGCAGCGGATGGTGTTCGAACGGGTCTGATTCCGGCGTGGTCGTAGCTTGGTCATGATCGCTCCTTTTCGGTTGGGGGTGAAGAACCAGGGCGATCCTTGCTCGACTCCGGAGAACTGGCAAGGTGGCTTGCCAGCTTTGTGGAAACGAGCCAGGATCGCACCCCGTTTTCAGTTTTCAAGACGAAAGGAGAGACCATGATGACCGAAGTAGCACACGTCGAAAGCCTCCAGTCGCGAGCTATCGCCCATGACTCCAACTCCATTTGTGGTGCCGATGCCCAAGGGAGGCTCGATGCCCAAGACGAGCAAATCCGCAAGCATCTCTGCTACGCCCCTGGCTGCTCGATGTAGGCGGGATCAGTACCGACCTAACTGACGCGGATTCGGACCGATCGCTTCGACCACCCGAGGGTACTTGATGCGCGCCGCCGGCTCCTTGGGTTTCGTGCGAGCTCTTCGAATCTCGAAGTACCAATCGTCCCCGAAGTCGAA
>SKKK01000017.1 GCA_007121535.1 Planctomycetaceae bacterium
CGCATCGGGGGATTCGTCGCGATATCGGCGAATTTGGGTGTTGCTGCCAGGCGCGGATCATCCTTCTTGGAAGAATTCAGGAATCTGCTACAATGGCGGGATGACGGGTAAGACGAAATTGTCGCTACGGCGGTGTCACGATGGGGAACGCATTTGGAGAAGATACTGATGAAACTTCACGGGTACATTCGAAGACGGATCGTCTTTCTGGGCATCGGTTTGCTGTTGTCTTTCGGGGCGGTCCCGCACCAAGTGTTCGCCAACGAGGGGCAGGCCGATCTGGACAAGGCGACCGAGCTTCAGTTGCGAGCGAAGACACTGGCCGATCTGGAACAGGTGGCCAAACTGTGCGAAGAGGCTCTTCGGAAAGGGCTGGACGAAGGAAATGAAGTTTTCGCCAAGCAGTTGTTGTCCTCCAGTCTGTTCCAACATGCCAGTCGTTTGACCGAACCGATTTTCGAGCAGAGCCCGCCCGATCGGCGTTGGCCTTTGTTGCGCCAGTTCGCGTTACGCGATTTGGAACGGGCGGTGGAGGTCGCGCCCGAGCTGGGCGATGGGCATTTGCTGATCGCCAAGTTGCATCTTCTGCCGGGCGGTGACGTAGTGCGAGCCGAACAGGCAGCGTCCGCCGCGATCAATGTCTTCGAGAACGATCCTCGAAAGCAATCCGAGGTGCTGGTGCTGAGAGCCCAACTGCGGCCGGACGACGAGACGCGATTGAAGGATTACGGCCGAGCGATCGAATTGGACCCCGGGAACACCGAAGCGTGGCAGGGTCGGGCGCTGACGTATCTGCAGATGGGGGAAGCCGACAAAGCCATCGCCGACTTCCAGCAATTGATCGAGGACAATCAGGAGAACGTGAACGCTCGCTTGGCTTTGGCCGAGGCGTTGATGAACTTGGAACGGTTCGAAGACGCCGGCAAGCGAGTTGACGAAGCGATCGAGATGGCGCCCGAGGAATCGGTGGCGTATACGCTACGGGCTCGTCTCAAATTGATCGAGGAAGATGTCGAGGCGGCTCTTTCCGACCTGAATCAGGCTCTGCGACTGAATCCGCAGGATGTGATCGCCCTGATGCTGCGGTCTCGAGTGCATCTGGCCGAGGACGATCTCGAGGCGGCCAAGACGGATGTGGATACGGCGCTGCTGTTGAGTCCCGGTTTGATTCAAGGGATCTTGATCCGCAGCGTCATCGCTGCCGAAGAGGGGCGGATGACCGATGCGATCGCCGACATTCAATTGCTGCTGCAAGATGACCCCGAGAACGTCGCCTGGCAGATGCAATTGGCGGGCTACTACATTCGTGACGACCGTCCCAGTCGAGCCATCGAGATCTTCACGAGGATCCTGGCGAACGACGAGGAGGATACGAACGCTCGACGAGCGCGAGCAGATACGCTGCTGAGCGTGGGCAAGCACAGCGAGGCGATCGACGATTACGAGATCTTGGTCAAACAAGCCCCCGAAGACGATGGCGTGCTGAACAATTTTGCCTGGGTGCTGGCGACGTCCCCGAAAGATGAACTCCGGGACGGAAAGCGAGCCTTGGAAATGGCCACCAAGGCCAACGACTTGACCGACAGCAAGAAGGCCCACATCCTCAGCACCCTGGCCTCGGCGTACGCCGAAATCGGCGACTTCGAATCCGCTCGCAAATGGGCGGAAAAGGCTGTCGCGGCGGGGACGGACGACGAGGAAACGAACGAACAGTTGAGAAACGAACTGGAAAGCTACAAGCAGAATAAACCGTGGCGGGAACTTCAGACGGTCGATGAAAAAGAAGAACCGGTCCAACCACGTCGCAGCCCCTTCGAGGCATAGTCGATGAATCGCCAGGATGCTTATGCTCTGATGTGCCAGTACACCGCCAGCGAAAGTCTCAGGCGACACATGCTGGCAGTCGAAGCCTCCATGCGCGCTTATGCGAAAAAATTTGGCGAAGACCAGGAGAAATGGGGGATCGTCGGACTATTGCATGACTTCGACTACGAGCGCTGGCCCGATCCACCGGACCATCCCTTGCAGGGTGCTGCGATCCTGGACCAGCACGGCTACCCAGCCGATGTGATCTATGCGATCAAGTCGCACGCCGACTATTTGACCGATTGCCCTCGATTGACCCGCTTGGACAAAGCTCTTTACGCCTGCGACGAACTGACCGGGCTGATCAACGCCGCTGCTCTGATCCGCCCTGAAAAGATTCGTGGTCTGACCGCGTCCAGCGTCCGCAAGAAGATGAAGCAGAAGAGTTTTGCCGCTGCCATCCATCGCGAGGATATCGTGAACGGCGCCGAGGATCTTGGTGTGGATTTAAACGAGCACATTCAAATGGTGATCGACGCCATGGCAGGAATCGCCGACCAATTGGGACTGGAACCCGACCCGTAAGGACACGGTCGGGAGTCGTCGTCGGGCAAGCCGTTTTGAAGCCGGGGGCTTGATTGTGCGAATCCAATCGTCGCCACGCGACTTCCGCTTGCCCGTAGATGAAATCGTTTCGATGCTTTGACTTCAGGAACTGCGTTCACCTTGGAAGGGAATGGTACCCGACTCGCCACCGACTTGAAACTCGGCGGTACCTTTGACCGTTTCCCCCGAGACGACGCCCCGGAACGTGACGTCGATCGCTTGGCCTCTTTCGGTTTCGGCGGTCAGCTTCACCTGGACGTCATCGCCTTGCACATTGATATTGCGAGCGGGTAGTTCATGATCGGGGCCGCTGAACCAAGCATACATCTTGTCGTCTTTGGTAACGACAGTCACGGTCACTTCGTGCTGTTCGCCATCGGGGGCCGTGAACCGCAGATTCCAGGTCGTTACCTCGTCGAATGCTGTCATCGGGACACGTTGACCGCTGAAGCGAAAACTACCGGTCACACCCGAGGCGCCCTCACGGAACTTGGCAGTACCGGCACAGCGGTCATCGCCGATCAGCTTCGCTTCGACATCCACCGTGACCGATGGGAAATCTTTGGGCTGGATGGTACCCACCAGGGTATCGCCTTTGAGTTCCAAATCGCGGAAGGGTTCTGGTTGGTCGTTACCCAAGTACCAGGCGACGTACCGGTCGTACTGGCGGCCCACGACCACGGCGGGAGTCCGATGCACACCTTCCGGATCCGTCAGGTCCAGGACCCAGGCCCCCAAGATCTGCTGATCGGTCTGGTCACCGGCGGTCGACCACCCGGAAGCAGAAATCACCAAAGCGAACATTAAAGCGGCAAGAATCAATCGCACCATCAAGAAAACCTCCTCTACAAAAGGGGACACGAAACCGGAAAAACGCACAAGCAACCGGCACTCATCGGGCTTCCCGCGCCGATCGCACTCGAACATCATACCGAGCAGCCAACTCGAAGTCACGCGGTTTTCACGTGAGCAGGGTGTGAAAATATGGGACTGGCTCCGAGCAGAAACCGAGAAAATCGTGGAAAGACAGGGTCGCCAAGGTGCCTGTCTCAATTATTTCACCGCTTCGCCTGGGCTTGCGTTTTTGGCAATAGAAGATTATTATTTTGGCATGGCAAAAACGCATCCTTCTTTTCAAGAGCCCTTTGTTTCGTTTGTTTCACAGAAAAAGGAAATTCGAAATGTTGAGTAAGTCTGTCGCGGGTATCTGCATGGTATTGGCATCGGTTTTGTTCAGTAGCAACGCCGTCGCGATGAACAAAGCGGCATTGATCGAGGCGATCGCTTCCAAATCGGGGTTATCGAAGGCGGATGCGAAGCGAGCGTTAGATGGGTTCATCGACGCCACGTCCGGGGCATTGGAGAAAGGCGACAGGATCTCGCTGATCGGTTTTGGAAGTTTTTCGATATCCACGCGAGCGTCGCGAGCCGGGGTGGACCCGCATGCCGACAAGTGTGTGGTCGTACGGGAAATCGAATTTGTCGCATTTCCTCCGTTTCGGGCAAGTGAGTACGAACAAGAGGGCACTGCGGACTCAGCCGGCAGATCATCCCGGGCGCAACCGGACGGCGATGGTTTCGATGATCGAGATTTGGCCTGTCCGGACTTCGATGTCCTCGGCGAACGCGATGTCATCGCGATGATCGCTGATTTCGCAGATTTGTCCTACGCAGAATCTGCGGCAGCGTTATTCGCGATGCAGACTGTGATTATCGAGGTCGTCAACGACGGCGGCGAGGTGGATATCGAAGGGTTTGGTTTGTTCTTCGAAGAGGACGAGATCGAAGTGTCGTTGGTTGTCGTCGATAGCGACGGCGCCGAACGCACGGAAAAAGAACTTCGGCTTGCGGGAAAGAACCTGAGTTCGGGCGATCTGCGGCAGTTGAGTGCCGTTGCCATGGCGATTGTGGGAAAGGGAACAGGCCGTAACCCGCAGACCGGAAAAGAGGTCCAGATTCCGGCCAAGAAGACCCGAACAGGCCGTAACCCGCAAACTGGTAAGGAGATCAAGATTGCGGCCAAGAACGTCGTAAAATTCAAAGCCGGCGCGGATTTGTCCAAAAGCGTCAATTAGGCGCGTCAGAAGAGGCAACAATTCTGTAGCAGCCGTAACAAAACTGTTCGGCGCGGGTCATTTCCCCCGCCGGAACCGCCGTCCGTAGTCTCCCAGGCCAGTTTTGTTACCGTCTCGTAAGCACCCGGTCAGAAGTTTCTTGCCAATTCAGGCAGCCTTGCATGGAGAACGCAACGGGGTCGGGAGTCGTTTTCGGCCGACGATCTACCACATGGGAAGCGGGTCACCCGAAAACGACTCCCGACCCCCTTTCGCCGTATTCCACCAAGAAATATCTGGCCGGGTGCTTATCCAGATGGCGACGATGCTGCCGCCTGCTATAATTGAAAGGCCAGATTGGGGTAACGGCGAGATTGGGGTAACGGCGGACGTCTGACTTGGTCGGGACACCAGAGTGACCGCGGAGGTTCGAACCAAACCCGTTGCCCAACAACGTGGGAGAATTGAATGCCGATTCACGATTGGACTCGCGTTCAAAGCGGAACGTTCCACGCTTTTCACACAGCCTGGATCTCCCAGCTCCAGGAGACGCTGAACGGGGGATTGCTGCCACCCGATTTCTACGCATTAGCGGAGCAATTCGCAGGCGATACGGCACCGGATGTACTGACACTGGCAACTCCGAATGCACCCGAGTGGGATTGGCGGGACCTTCACGCAGGGGATACTGTTGGAGGTGTCGCAGTAGCGGAACGCCCGCCAAAGGTCCAATGCACCGTGAGGGCCTCGAACGCCTTCTACTCGTTGCGGCGGCGAAGCTTGGTTGTACGACACGCTTCGGATGACCGGATCATCGCGTTTCTTGAGATCATGTCGCATAGCAATAAGAGTCGGCAAGCGGGTCTGACAGCGTTCGTCCAAAAAGCGGTAGCTGCATTACAACACGGATACCATCTGCTGATTATCGATCTGTATCCCCCAACCCGATTTGCACCCGAGGGCATACACGGCGCGATCTGGACGGAAATCGACGATACACTGGTCGAAGCTTCGCCGGATCGGCCGCTTACTTTCGTAGCCTACTCGGCAGGTCTGCGGCCGACCGCGTACGTTCAACCGATGAGCGTTGGCGATCCTCTTGGGGAGATGCCCCTGTTTCTAACACCCGATCGTTATGTCGAAGTCCCTTTGGAAACCACCTACGGGGCAGCTTGGCGAGGCATGCCGCAACGTTGGCGCCAAGAATTGGAAGGAAACCGATAGCACGGGCACGTTTATCCAGGCGTTTGCCGGAAGTTGCTCGAAATTTCGTGGCGGCCCTCGGAAAACTGGCGAAAAGCGGAAGAATTGGCCCAGCGACGTTCCGTGAGCGTTGCAAGCTTGACGGACGACGGTTAAGCTCTTGATCGGTCACTCGTCTCATGAAGGAACTCGTGCCATGATCATTTGGGGTACCCGCGGTCTGACGTCTACGGTGGATTCGCAACCGTTTTACTGCCCTCAATGCGATCGGCAGCGTCAGGGGGACCTGAAGCAGGTGCGGACGTTTTTTACCTTGTACTTTATTCCCATCATCCCGATGTCGGTCGCGGGTCGTTACGTCGAGTGCACCTCGTGTGGGGGTTCGTTCGCCGAAGAGGCCATGACTTACGACCCCGAAGCCGAACGGCAGGAAATCCAGTTGCAAATGCTCCGCGTCATGGTCATGGCTGCCTTGGCAGACGGACAGGTAGACGATGCCGAACGCAGCGAGATCCGCAAGCAGTACATGGAGCTAGCCGGCCTGCCGATCCCTGAAGACACGCTGAATCGCGAAGTCGAACTGGCGAGTGAATCGGGGGCGAACCTGAATTCGTTCGTCGCCGGCCTGACCAACCAGCTCTCGCCGCACGGCAAGGCCTTGTTGGTCCAACTGGCGCTGCGAACGATGGCGGCCCATGGAGACCTGCAACCCGGCCACCGGCAGCAGCTCGCCCAACTGGCGACCACGCTGGAGATTCCGCAGGATCAGTACGTTGAGTTGATTCGACAGTTGAGTGAAGTGGATAACGAGGCAGCCGGATGAACGTGCTGCGGTTGGAGAAGCCGGACCGCGTCTGGCTTTTGGCGGCCGGACATGGCGTTCACGCACTCTTACTGCTGCTTCCTTCGCTGATGCTGGCGGGGATCTGGCAGCTACCGACCGAAGTCCTCTTGCTGGTGCCGGTGATTGTCGCGTCGGCCATCCTGGAAAGTCACTGGACGCCGGTCGAAGTTGGCGGCAGGCTGCCCGCAGCGCCCATCGCGCAAACACCGAACGTGCTCCTTGCCTGCGATCCTTTGGCGATGCGCGTCGCCCGGATGGTCGGCGTCACGTTGCTCGGTCTATTCTGGGCCGCCCAGCTCGAGCGTTCGCTGGGCATCGTGCCGATCGATCCTGCGTGGCAACTGCTGGGCGGCCTGGCGCTGGTGGCCGGTTGCGTGCTGCGGCTGAGCGCCATCGCAACCTTGGGCCCGGCGTTTGTCAGCGACATTTGCCGCCACGGGCCACGCATTCGACAAGGCATCTACGCTTGGATCCGGCACCCGTCCGAGTTGGGATTGGTGCTGCTGGGTAGCGGCGGCCCGTTGCTGGTGGCGGCGCCCCTGACGACCGTGGTTGCCCTGCTGGTGCTGGTCCCCGCATCCCTGTGGCGAATCCGCCGCGAGGAACGTGTTTGGAGTCGGATCAGCCGGTAGTTTCTTGTCAATGAAGGTACCCTTGCATTGGGGACGCAAGGGGGGGGGCGGGAGTCGTTTTCGGCCAAGGATCTACCACCCGGGAAGCGGGTCAACCGAAAACGACTCCCGCCCCCTTTCCCCCGATTCCACCAAGAATTATCTGGCCGGGTGCTTGTAGCCGGTCAGTTCTCACTTGGATTGGCGGAACGCAGGCCGAATTGTACAAGCAGTTCATGCGCCCAGGCTTCGTCATCCGGATTCAGGGGTGGGGTGGGGACGGCGCGGTAATCGATGTCGTCGTAGCGGCCGTGATGATAACAGCCATCGATCAGCGTCTGCAAGTCCAGCGGCACATCCGCGTCTTGCCCGCGCAACGGCACGCGGATGCCGGGCAACCGTTCGCGCAGCGGGGCGCCATACACTTCGTACGAGGCAGGCTTCCAGCCCCGCACCACGCAGATCTGGTAAGTGGTGCGGTGCGAGGGGGGGTACCCATCGGGCGGGCACGGCCAACACGCGCTTTCCGCCGCGAAGCAGGTCGATCTCTACAAGACTGATGCCGCCTTGCAAATATTCCCGCTGTTTCCGAAGATACTGTGCTTGCCCGTCTCCAGGGTACTTGTTGGATTCGCTGAGCAGCTCGATCACCGACACCACCCGATTGCCCGAACCGACATCAACGATCTTGATGTAGCCCTCGGTCGCCCGTTCGGCGGGGGCGTGAATAACGATTGGATCGGCAACCGTCACACCGCTTTTTGTTTCATTTTCCGAGTTCGATCGTCCCCGGGGATACTCGATCACTCTTAAATCAGAGTAGATGCTGCGCGCGTCGTCAAAGTCAGGCTCGACGAATACACGCTCTTCCAACTTGGCACGCAGATCATTCGGCAAGTGTTCCTGCAAGGCGTCGCGAGCGTAATTCAGGAAACTGTGATGCACATCCCGCCAATGCGTTTCCAAATACGGATCCATACCGGGAAACGGGCTCTTCATCGGACCCTCCGAGGAAAGTGCTCACTCTCCGAGGCGGCGAAAAGATGGGACTGGCTCCGAGCGGAAACGGCGAAAACCGGGGAAAATCAGAAGATGCCCAGTTGGTCCCGGGCGTCTTCGGTCATTTTGTCCGGCCCCCAAGGCGGTTCCATGACCACTTTCACATCGACGTCGCCGACTTCCTCCAGTAACTGGACCACGTGCTTACATCCGCCGACCAACTGCGGGCCAGCAGGACACATGGGGCTGGTCATGGTCATTTCGATCTTCACGTCGAACTTGCCATCGTCGCGAGGCTGCAGATCGACGTCATACACCAGCCCCAGGTCGATGATGTTGATGAACAGCTCCGGATCGATCACCTTTTTGAGTTCTTCGCGAACACGATCTTCGCTCAAAGCCATCGGGGTTCCTCCTTCAGTCTTCGTTCAGACGCACGTAGATATCGTCTCCGTCGATCTTCACCTCGTGTACCACTGTCCCTTCCGTTGCTGGCATTGTCAACGCAGCACCGCTACGGATATCGAACTGGGCGCCATGTCGAGGACAGGCGACCGCATGCCCGCACAATTGGCCTTCGCCCAACGGCCCGCCGTCGTGAGTACAGACATCGTTCAGACAATAGAATTGACCGTCGACGTGGAACAGGACGACCACCGAATCATCGATTTCATAGGTTTCCTTGCCGGGGTCGGGTATGTCGGTGGTTTTGGCGATTTTGACGAAATCGGTCATGGCTCATTCATACTCCCGCACTCGAGCCGCGATCGCTCGGCCCAACGCGTCTCGGACCGCTTCGATCGGGATGCGGTCGAAGATCTGTTGGAAGAAACCGCTGACGATCATGCGAATGGCCTCGCGTCGAGTAAACCCGCGGCACATGGCGTAGAAGATCAATTCTTCATCTACCTTGCCGCTGGTCGAACCGTGCGTACAACGCACGTCGTCGGCTTCGATTTCCAGACCGGGAATCGAGTCGGCCCGAGCCCGATCGCTCAACAGCAGATTGTCATTGCGTTGGTAGCCATCGGTCCGGATGGCCCCCGGATCGACCTTGATCATGCCTCGCCAAACGGTGCGAGACCGGTCCTGCAACGCCGCTTTGTACAGAAAGTCGCTGCGGCAGTACGGTGCTTCGTGGTGCTGAAGCGTGTGGTAAGAAAGGTGCTGCTTGCCTTCGGTGAACATCACTCCGTTCACTTGGCAATTGGCGCCCTCTTCGATCAGCCCCACGTGCTGGTTGACCTTGCATAACCGGCAGCCCAGCGCTCCGATCGTCCATTGCAGCGAGGCATCCTGGCGGACGATCGCCTTTTGATGAGCGAAGTGCCAGACGCCGCGGCCCCAATCCTGCAGGTTGATGTATCGCAGATTCGAACCCCGCCCCATCAATACTTCGACCGCTCCACAATGCAGCCCGGCGCCGTCGGGCGTCACACTGGCCGATTCCGACATCATGGTTGCCTCAGCACCGTCTTCGAGGATCACCAGCGTATGGCCGAAATCAACGCCACCGTCAGCCAATGCGGACAGGGCCAGCAGCGGTCGCTCGACCACGACGCCTCGCGGCACGTACAGCAGATGGCCGCCGGACCAAAAGGCGGCGTGCAGCGCCGAAAACCTATCGTAGCTCGGGTCGACCGCTCGCTGCATCAAGTGACGCTGAATTTTTTCTCCGTGCTCGGCGATCAAGCGATCCAAACTGCCGAACAACACGCCTTGCCTGACGTACTCGTCATCCAGCCGCGATTCCACCGGTTGGCTGTTCAAGGTCGCTGAAAAGCCCGCGAGTTCCACGCCTTCGCCCAATTGAGCCTCGGGCAACGGGGTTGGCGCCGCTACGATGGCCGGTGGTGCATATTTATCGAGTTTGAACAAGCGGATGTCGGTGCGGATCCATTCCTCGTGGCGGGGATGCGGCCAGTCCAGTTCGCCGAATGTCTCCCACGCGGCTCGCCGCTGGCCCGTCACCCACTGCGGCTCGTCGCGGCCCTCCAAAAACGCTTCGAACCCTTCTTCCGAGAAGGAGGTGGGGGCAACGGTGGTTGTCATGGTCGTCATGATCTCTTAGGTCATCCTTCGAAAATGTGGTGTCGTCTCGTGGTCTGCTCAGCCGACGGAACCCTCCATCTGCAATTGGATCAAACGATTCATCTCCACGGCGTACTCCATGGGCAGCTCCTTCACCAGCGGCTCGATGAACCCGTTGACGATCATCGTGCTGGCCTCCGACTCGGTCAATCCCCGACTCATCAGGTAAAACAACTGCTCTTCCCCGATCCGCGAGACGCTGGCTTCGTGCCCGATCGACACGTTCTGCTCGGCGATCTCGATGTAGGGATAGGTGTCGCTGCGGCTGGCCGGATCCAGGATCAGCGCGTCGCACACCACGTTGCACTTGGCGTTGGTGGCGCCTTTTTCGACCTTTACGAGCCCGCGATAGCTGCTGCGACCGCCGTTCTTGGAGATCGACTTGCTGATGATCTGGCCGGTGGTGTGCGGGGCACAATGGACGAGCTTGGCGCCGGCGTCCTGATGCTGCCCCGCGCCGGCGAAGGCGATCGACAGGATCTCACCACGCGCCCCCGGTTCCATCATGTAGACCGCCGGATACTTCATCGTCAACCGGCTGCCCAAGTTGCCGTCCACCCATTCCATGGTCGCGTCGCCGTAGGCCATCGCCCGCTTGGTGACCAGGTTGTAGATGTTGTTCGCCCAGTTCTGAATGGTCGTATACCGGCAACGCGCTCCGCGCTTCACAACGATCTCGACCACCGCCGAGTGCAGGCTCTCGGTGCTGTACATCGGCGCCGTGCAGCCCTCGACGTAGTGGACCTCCGCGCCTTCGTCCACAATGATCAACGTCCGTTCGAACTGTCCCATGTTTTCGGCGTTGATCCGGAAGTAAGCTTGCAGGGGAAAATCGATCTTGACGCCGGGCGGCACGTAAATGAACGAGCCACCGGACCAGACGGCGCTGTTGAGCGCCGCGAATTTGTTGTCATCCGGCGGAATCACCGTCGCGAAGTATTCGCGGACGATATCCGAGTGCTCGCGAACGGCCGTATCGGTGTCGGTGAAGATCACGCCCTTCTCGGACAGATCGTCCTTCAAGGAACCGTATACCACCTCGCTTTCAAACTGAGCCTTGACGCCCGACAGAAATTTTCGTTCGGCCTCGGGAATGCCCAGTTTCTCGAACGTGTCCTTGATCTCTTGCGGTACATCGTCCCAGCTTCGGCCTTGGCGATCGGTCGGCTTCAGGTAGTAGTAGATATCCTGGAAGTTCAGACTCACACGCCCGCCCCATTTGGGCGTCGGCTTGGCTTCGAAGATTCCCAACGATCGAAGGCGGAAGTCCCGCATCCACGCGGGTTCCCCCTTCATCTCGGAAATCTGTGCCACGATCTCCGCCGACAGGCCTTTTCGGGCCTTGAAAATCGCCTTGCTTTCCGTGCGAAAATCGTACTTATTGATCTCGCCCACGGTGTCCCGTGGGGCCAGGGTTGCCGTATCGGTTGCCATCGCTATCTATACCTTCCCTTGAATTCTGGGAGAAACGTTTTCTTCAGAGGAATCCGCAGGATTCCCGGAACAGCCATCAAATGCTGATCGCTTCCTTTTCCAACATGGCCTGATTTTGAGCCTCCGCGTCGGGATACGTCCGTCGAATCCGCTCGTACCCCTTGGTATGCAGCTCATGCGCCAATTCGAAACCTCCCGTCTCGACGATCCGACCGCCCAGCATGACGTGCGTGAAATCAGGAGGATTGTGTTCCAACAATTTGTCGTGATGCGTGATGATCAACAGTCCCATCTTGTCGCGGCCGATCTCTGCGATGCTCTCACTGGCCAATCGCACGGCGTCCGCGTCCAAACCGCTGTCCGTTTCGTCCAGGATAGCAAACTTGGGCTGGGTCATCGCCAATTGCAGAATCTCGGCCCGCTTCATCTCGCCACCGGAAAAACCGTCGTTCACGTAGCGCCGAGCGAACTCGAAATTCATATGTAATTGGTTCATTTTCGAACGAAGTTCCTGGCGGAATTCTCGCATCGGGATCAGCTCTTCTCCCTCTTTCCGCTTCGGATTTCGCACGTTGGTCGTCGCGTGTCGCAGGAAGTCTGCCAGCTTGACTCCCGGAATCGCCACCGGTCGCTGAAAGGCCATGAACAATCCGGCCCGCGCCCGTTCGTCCGCCCCCAATTCGGTCAATTCCAGACCGTCCAACTCGATGCTGCCTTCAGTGACCTCATAGTTCGGATGCCCCATCACGGCCAACCCAAGCGTGCTCTTACCCGACCCGTTGGGCCCCATCAAAGCATGGGTTTCGCCATATTTGATCTCAAGATCCACGCCACGAAGGATCGGTTTGCCCTCGACAGCTACGTGCAAGTTCGAAATTCTCAGCTTATAGGTCATCGCTTCCTCTATCAGTGCAGACTCGTCTGCGTCCTCGATTTCTTAACCCGATTGAAAACTGCAACATTCGGCGCCATCCAGTCGACACGAGGACAACTGGAGGTCCGTCCCCAACAACTCTGAGTACAACATCTTTTCGACACTGCATATGGATCGATCCCGCTCGGCCAAGTCCGGATACGGACACGCAGTCGCCGTCAAAACCGGCAAGCTGTTCTCGTCTTGTACGTCCATCGGCACTCGACGCTCCGCAAACAAATCGGACAACGCCCGCATCCTTTCTTGCAAATTATTGCCCCGGATCTTATCCGAATACATATCGGCCAATCGCTTCGCTAAACGTTGCAACATCATTCGCCGGATTTCCAGGTCTTCTAACTGTGAAATCTCCTGCCACATGGCCAGCGCCAAATCCGCAAAGTTGGATCCGGCCTTGCGCCGTCCCTTATCCGTGATGTGATAATGGTGCAAAGGTCGACCTCGACCATGCCGAGTCGCCGATCGTTCGACCAATTCCTGAGCCATCAAACGATTGAGTCGTTGACGCACGGCCGTCGACGTAACTTCGATCGATTCCGCGAGTTCCGCAACCGTCATCGCATCATTTTTGCGTAGCAGATCGAGGATGATCGAATCGGATGGTATAAATGCGTCTGTCATCTGACTGGGCTCCTGGATGGTCATCAAGTACCATCTACTGATACGTTATATAACTTAAAATCATTTTTGACAACCGAATATTCGAAAAAACGAAGGCGACACTTCTTTTTTTGGAATTTTCCGTCGAACTGGGGTAATCTGGAAATCCGTGCGAGGTAGGTAAGGACTGGGATGATGGTCGAAGCGTTTGATTTTTTCCATGTTGGGCGAATTCTATTTGGCAATGGTCGCAGCCAAGAATTGGGGGAATTCGTTCGTCTTTGGGGTCAGCGAGTGCTGTTGGTTACGAACGCAGGTCAAGTAGGCGACGGTGGCCTTGTGGACCGGGTGGTCGAAATATTGGAGCACGTCGGCGTCACGGTCCACTGCTTTCGTCAGCGAGGCGAACCGAACGTAGAAGACGTTGAAGCAGCATCGCGGCTGGCCAGCGACCATCGCTGTGACGGGGTTGTTGCCTTGGGGGGAGGCAGCGCCATCGATACGGGCAAGGCCGTGGCGGGACTGATGACCAACGGCGGGTCTGTGCTGGACTACATGGAAGTGATCGGTCGCGGTCAAAAGTTGACGCGGTCGGCTGCGCCGTGGATCGCGGTTCCCACCACGGCCGGAACAGGTGCAGAGGTGACTCGCAATGCGGTGATCGGGTGCCCGGAGAAAAAATTCAAGGCCAGTCTGCGAAGCGAACGGTTGCTGCCGCAACTGGCCCTGATCGATCCGACCTTAGCAGTCGACGTGCCTCGGTCCGTGACGGCTCGCAGCGGTATGGACGCCTTGTGCCAGTTGATCGAATCCTACACGTCCAATCGGGCTCAGCCGCTGACCGATGGCTTGGCGTTGCAAGGCATCGAACTCGCCGCACGGGCTTTGCCGAAAGTCGTCGCGGCGGGGGACGACCTCGAAAGCCGCGGCAAGATGGCCTTGGCAGCGTTGATCAGCGGAATCACCCTCACCAACGTGGGGTTGGGCGCCGTGCATGGCTTCGCGGCACCCGCCGGCGCCAATTATCCCATCCCCCACGGCACCGTCTGTGCCCGTCTACTACCGCCCGTGATCCGGGCGAATGTGGCGGCCTTGCAAACCGAATCGCCATCCCATCCATATTTGGCTCGTTATGCCCGAATCGGTCGGGCACTGACCGGCGCCAATGGCTCGGATGATCAGGTGATCGAGGCGGGGATCGAGTTTTTGACCAACCTGGTAGATGATTTGCAAATCCCTCCACTTCGCGAATTTGGTTTGACCCCCGGCGGGTTTCCAGAGTTGGTCGCCCTGGCTCGAAAGGCCAGCAGCATGCGATACAACCCGGTCACTCTGCCGGACGATGCGTTGTTGGAGATACTTCGTCAAGCCCATTAGGCACCCCGTTCCAAAAAATCGTTCCCGGAGAAACACGATGAAGAAAATTTGTCTCTGCCATTTTTGGCTGACGTGCCTGTCGATTGGTTCCTCGATGATGCTTTCGGCGGAAGCGGCTGAACCGAAATCCAATCCAACCGTAACGGACGATGCCACACCAGCCGTCCGATTCGACCCGGTCGTGCAAGATATCGAAGGTTGGACCGTCGATATCGACCCGCAACTGCTGGAGGGCGAGCATGCCGAGCTGGGCGCTCGAGCTTTGACCATGTTGGCCAATCACTTTCAACGGATCGCCATCCTCGTGCCCGAGCATCGGTTGGCCCAACTGCGACAGGTCGGCGTTTGGATCGAGTACCGCCATCCGACGCTGGGCTCCATGCAATACCATCCCAGCCGCGCTTGGCTCGAGCGGCACGGCCACGACCCGCGTCTGACGAAAAAGGTGCATATCACTCGCGCCGAACAGTTGCTGGACCGCGAGCAGATGCTGAAGCATCCGGCCGTGATCCTGCACGAATTGGCTCACGGGTTCCACGACCAGTTCCTGGGCTTTGACGAACCGCGTATCCTTGCGGCGTACGAAAAGGCCAAGGCGTCGGGTACCTACGACAAGGTGTTGCTATACAACGGGCGTCGAGTGCGCCATTATGCGATGACCGATCACAAGGAATACTTTGCGGAAGGCACCGAGGCGTTCTTTTACCGCAACGACTTCTACCCGTTTGTCCGAGCCGAATTGCAGGAGCACGATCCCAAGCTGCACGACCTGCTGGTCGACATCTGGGAGCGCTGAAGCACCTACGTTTCGAGGAGTCCACGATGAGAATCAGCATCCTTGCCGCGTTGTTTTTTTCGATGGCCGCGTTGGGGGACGCGGGAGGCTCGCCGCCGTCACGCGCCGGCGATTCAACTGTTGTTTCGGGTTTGCGTTCCGAAGCAGAAGAAGTCCTGCTGGCCGCCGATGGACAAGCTCGGCTGCCGATCGTGATCGGCGAAACCGCTTCGAAGGAGACGACCGCGGCGGCACAGACGTTGGCCGACTATTTGGAACGGATCAGCGGGGCAACGTTTCGCGTGACCGTCGGTGATGGCTCGGAGGGCCTGGTCGTCGGCACGCCCGACGACTTTGCCGCATTGCCTTTCACGACGGCGTTCGTCAAAGGCCTGTGGAACCGCGAGGATTACCGGCTGCGTTCGGCCCCTGGCGGCGTGTGGCTGTTGGGCGCCACCGAGTTGGGCGTGCGTCATGCCGTGTGGGATCTGCTGTACCGCTTGGGGCATCGGCAGTTCTTTCCGGGGAAGGTCTGGCAGGTGATTCCCGATCGACAGCGGCTTTCGATCCACGTGGACACCGACGAGCGCCCGGACTTCTACAGTCGCCGCATCTGGTACAATTGGGGCACGTTGGACTACAACGCCGAACCTTACACCGACTGGTGCCACAAGAATCGGCACGCGCAGGGATTCCGGCTGAACAGCGGGCACGCCTACGAAGCCATCATCGCTGCGAATCGAGAGGCATTCGAACAGCACCCGGAGTATTACAGCCTGGTGGACGGCCAGCGGCGAAGCGGAGCCGATGCCAAGTTCTGCATCTCGAACCCGAACCTGCGCCAATTGGTCGTCGATTGGGCGGTGCGTTCGATCCGAGCCCGACCCGATGCCGATTCGATCTCGATGGACCCCAGCGACGGGGACAATTGGTGCCAGTGCGAGCCCTGTGCCCGGATGGGCAGCGTCAGCGATCGCGCGCTAACCCTGGCCAACGAAGTAGCCCAAGCCATCAATCAACTCGGGCTGGGCGAAAAATACGTGGGCATGTACGCCTACAACCGGCACTGCCCGCCGCCGGCCATCGCGGTCGATCCGCGCGTGATCGTCAGTTCCACCACGGCCTTTATCACCGGCGGGTACACACAGGAACAGATCATCGACGGATGGCAGGCCAAGGGCGCGACGATCGGCATCTACGATTACTACAGCGTGGTGAACTGGGACTGGAACCTGCCCGGCCGCGCGAAAGCCGCTCGCCCGCGGGAGGTCGCCCGGAGCATTCGTGCTTTTCACGAGAAGGGGGCGCGGTTCTACGATTGCGAGTCCGGTGACTGCTGGGGGCCTTGCGGGCTGGGGCATTACATCGCGGCTCGAGTAATGTGGGACGTTGAAGAAGCCGACCGCGTACACGAGTTGACCGAGGACTTTCTGACTCGGGCCTTCGGTCCTGCGAAGCAGCCGATGCGCGAATACTACGAATTGCTGAACTTCGACGATACGCCGCGCCCGATGAGCGATCGGTTGGGTCGCCTGTATCGAGCGTTATCGGCCGCCCGCAGCGCCGCCGCCGACCGCCCGGACGTATTGGCCAGGATCGACCAACTGATCCTGTACACTCGCTACGCGGAACTGTTCCATGCGCAATCGAACGGTCAAGTCCCGCGTGAAGAGATGCTCGCGTTCGCCTGGCGACAGCGGAAGAACATGATGGTCCACGTCTACGGACTGTGGTCCGTTATGATCGGTCAGACAGCCGCGCTGGACCCGGACCATCCTTGGAAAAGCGACGCCGAGTTCACGGAAGACGAGATGCGGACGATCCTGCGAGAAGGCATCGCCGACAATCGGCCGGTCCGGATGGGCTTTACCCCCGTTGCGTTCAGCGACGATCTGGTACCAGCCACACCGCTACGATTGGTCGCGGGGCCGCCGGGCGCCTTCCCGACCGTGCCGCAGGACCAGCAGCGTTATCTGATCTGGATTGACGAAGCACCGGCGGAATTCACGTTGAACGTGACCGTCCAGCACGTATGGAATTTGCGTCCGCACAAGATCACGCTGACCTCGCCGTTGGAAGTTACGGGAGCGCCGGTCGATGTCAGCGACATCGTACGCCCGGACGGCAAGACCTACGCCGTTCGGTTGAAGACGACGCACCGGGGTCTGCATCAGATCGACGTGACCGACGGCGGCGACCACACTCGCATCGTCTGGCCCGAAGGGATGCCCGTCACGCTGGTTTCCGGAATGGACATGCCGCACGTCAGCCGCCATTTCCGCGGTCCTTGGTCGCTGTACTGCTACGTCCCGAAAGGCACCCAGGTCGTGGGCGGTTGGGCGGCGCGCATCGCAGAGTGGGCGCCGCGCATGTCCGGCACGCTCAAAGACGGCGACGGCAACGTCGTTTTCGACTTTGCCCGGGCCGAGGACGGTTGGTTCAGCGTCCCGGTGCCCGAGGGCCAGGACGGCAGGCTTTGGAGATTCGAGAACAGCCAAGGCAGCCGCCAACTGATGACCATCCCTCCCTACTTGGCCCGATCCGGTAACGAACTGCTGCTGCCGTCCGAGGTCGTGGAGAACGACGCAAAATAAAAATCTCACGGTTCCGCGATCGCCTTCGAAACCGCATATCGTTCGTTGCTGTTGGACTATTTGCCGCGACCAATTCGCACGCGTCGCGACTACGTTCGAGCTTGCCGTCAGATCGCCGAACTGATGAGTGGGGGCTCGGAACTTCCCAGGGCAGAAAGCGAGTTGCTGGAAGTCCTCTCTCTTTCGTGTTTCGCCGGCCGTCTTTGTTGCCGAGTCGGCGGGCGATTCAGTTTGACGCGAGATTCATCGTTTCGGCTTTACCCGGGATTCCCAATCGCGCAGCAATGCTTTCATTCGCTTTGTTTCGTTTGGCTTGTCGTTCAGCAGATTGTTCTGTTCGCCCACGTCGCGACTCAAGTCGAACAACCACTGCTCAAAAACGTCACTGTCCGCTGTGCGAACGAACTTCCAGTCGCCGTCGCGTACCGCCCACCACGTCTGGTCGCCTCGGCGGTCTCGCCAGAACAGCGTGCGCGCGAAATCCTCCCGCTGTTGAACGACGTGGTCGATGATGTCGTAACCGTCCAAGCGTTCGGCGGGAACTCGGGCGCCGGTCAAACTCAAGAACGAACGAGTCAAATCGAGCGTCGCGGAAACTTGATCGCTGTGCGTGCCCGCAGGAATCCGCCCCGGCCAACGGACGATCAACGGGACTCGAATCCCACCTTCGAACGTGGTGCTCTTCGCGGCGCGTAACGGTCCCATGTGAGCCGCCCCTTCGAAACCTCCATTGTCCGACACGAATATCACCACGGTCTCCTTTGCCAGCGCCTGTTGGTCCAACGCGGCCAACAGACGCCCGACCTCGGAATCCAAGTCTTCCAGCATGGCCACATACGTCGCGTCGTCGGGTTCCATCCAGTTCTCCCTTGTGACGACTTTGTCGCGGTCTTCCGGCCCCTGGAACGGAAAATGTGGAGACTGGTGCGAGACGAACAAGAAGAAGGGACGTTCACGATGACGCTGGATGAAGTCGATCGAAGCGTCCGTGATCAGATGCGTGATGTATCCATCGGCCTGCGTGGGCTCGCGATCGCGGAACAGCACGTCCAAATCGCTCAGCTCGTAGTGCTCGAAATAATGCACGTTGCCGCCCAGATAGCCGAAGAATTCGTCCCAGCCGTGCTCGATGGGATTGAATTTGGGTTCGTAGCCCAAATGCCACTTGCCGATGATGCCGCAAGCGTACCCCACGTCCTTCAACGCACCGGGCAGCACGGTCTGATCAACCGGCAACCCCAATTCGCCTTGTGCTGCCAGACGGATCGCATCATCGTAACGTCCGACGTTGCCGGTGCCGATCGCGCATTCCATCCCCCCGGCGCGATGCTGGTAGCGCCCGGTCATCAATGCCGTACGCGTCGGAGTACACTCGGCGCCGTTCGAATAATGCTGCGTAAAACGCACCCCCTGCCGCGCCAAGTTGTCGATGTGAGGCGTCTGTGCGACCGGGTGTCCATAACAGCCCAGGTCACCGTACCCCATGTCGTCGGCCAAGATCAGCACGATGTTCGGTCGTTCGGCGGAAACCGCAAAGGAGATTGCGATCGTCGGGATCAAAGCCGCGAGCAGGAAAACCAGACGGTTCCATCGGCAACAATTCATGGTTCTGTCTTCCTTTTGGGTTTGGGCGGACGTTTGGCGAGTTCCGAAGCGCGGGCCGGGTCATAGTCGGGATTGATTCGAGGCATCCGTGCGCCGACCTCCTTTCGCCATTGGGCCAGCGCGGCTTGCATCCTTTTTGCTCGATCCGGCTCGGCGGCCGCCAGATCGTTTTGTTCGGACAGATCTTTGCCCAGATGGTACAATTCGACGGCACCCGACTCGAAAAACTCGATCAGCTTCCAATCGCCTTGCCGCATCGCGCTGGCCGGCGTGCAGTGGTGATAATGCGGCAGATGCCAGAACAGCGTATCGCGATCGAGTGGCGCGGCCGGATCGCGCAGCAGGGACGCCAGACTGACACCATCGCTGGGCTGATGCGACGGCATCTCGGCCCCCGCCAATTCGACGAACGTAGGATACAGATCCATCGTGATCGCCGCTTGGTCGCAGACGGAATTCGCCGGGACCTGCCCCGACCAGCGAGCGATGGCGGGGATGCGGATGCCGCCTTCGTACAACATGCCTTTCTCGCCGCGAAGCGGTCGATTGGACGTGACGATACGGCCACTCTGCTCGTGCTCCAAACCGCCGTTGTCGGACAGAAACAGGATCAGCGTATTCTCGGCCAGTCCGGCGGCATCCACAGCGGCCGCGATGCGACCGACGCTCTGGTCCAATTCTTCCAGCAACCCGGCGTAGGCCGGCAGGCTGGGATATCCGGGCATCGGCGGTTTCGCTTCATACTTGGCCAGCAGTTCCGGCGTGGTCGAAAGCGGAATGTGGACCGCGAAGTGCGAAACCTGCAGGAGGAAAGGCTGGCTGCTATTGTCCTGGATGAAGTCGACGGCCAGCTCGGTCAGGAAATCCGCCATCCGCCGCACTTCTTTCGCCCCGGTAATGCTGGGTGGCGCCGTGTTTCCCTGACACACGAGCACCGTCTGCCAACCTTGCTCCGCCGGTCCGAATCCCCTGCCGCCCAAGTGCCATTTGCCGAAGTAGCCGGTCGCGTAGCCCGCGTTTGCCAGTCGCTCGGCAAACGTTTCCACCTCCAGCGGCAAGTGCGACGGCACCACGGGATCGATCAGCCGGGCGAACGGTCGCCGATGGCCCGGGATGTGCTGGGTGATGCCGAACCGAGCCTGATCCTGCCCCGATTGCATGTTCGCTCGCGTCGGCGAACACACGGGACCGGCATAGAACTGCGTGAATCGCATCCCCTCGCGTGCCAAGCGATCGATGTTCGGCGACTCGTTGAACGTATTGCCATAGCACGCCAAGTCCGCCCAGCCCAGATCATCCGCAAAGATGATCACGATATTCGGCAGCCGGTCATCGGACGATTGTGCCTGACCAGTCCGGCCGGCGATCGACCAACACGGAAAAAGGAACACAAGACACATCGCAATCGTTCGAGACATCGCACAGCCTATCGAATCAGGAGATACAGAAAACACGCTGCCGGATTTCATTGGCATCGGTCCACCAGCGGTACGTTGGTCGCTTCGCGAAATACCCAACTCACTTCGTCCGATGATCCTGTCAGTATCGAACATCGTTCCTTTTCCGTCAACATGCGGGTTGCGACAGTGATTCCTTTGCCGATCCTCAAGGTCGCCAAGGCTGGGCGTCCGGGCCGAGTGCTCGATCGTAGATGCGGATATCAGCGACCGCTCCGCTCAGATAGGCCACGCCGTCGCGCAGCCCGATGGCGATGGTGTCGCCGCCGGGATGAATTCGCCCCGGCCGCTGGACGTTGTGGGCCACTTGTTCGCCGTTCAAGAAGAATGCGATCTCACCTGTCTCGCCGTCGAAAGTCCCGGCCACGTGAACCCATCGATCGGCCTCGACAACACCGCTTGGCGTCCGCGCGCTGCGCCAACTGCCGTCTTCAGTACGGACGTCGAAACTCAGAGTATACGGAGGTTGATTTTCACGCACCATCAGACGGTAATGCTGAGGCGATTCGACGATGCCGCTGTTTCCATGAGTGTAATGTTGCGAATCGTCCAGTCGGACCCATGCGGCCAGCGTAACGGCGTCCTGCACGAGTCCGCGCGGTTCGAGCGTCGCTCGTGCGACCGTTTTGGCCTGGTCCCCACCGCAGCGCAATGCCGCGCGATCGCCCGCCTCCGTGAACTTGGCATTGGTCAAGCGGCTGTCTGCTCCGTGACCCGACCGATCGGTAGCGACCATGGCCCCATCTTCCAGACCCTCGAAATCCCAGTGCGCGATCAGGTGTGCTGCGGCTTGTTCTGCATCATTGACCACAAAGCGTCTTTCGAAGTGATGCATCCGACTGGCCTCGTCCGGCGTCAAACGCGGCAGGATCGCGATCGGAACCGGTTCGAGCTTCACGGTATCGCGTGGCGACCAATCGGCCGCTTCGGGATCATGAATCCAGGCCGTGGTGGTCTGAATCGGATAGTTGCAAACGCAACGTTCGGTGTATTGGGGTATGTTGAGGATGCCCGAGGCAGCGACCAGGCTGTTGCTGCATCCGGAGCGGATGTTGCGAAGAAAGCGCTGCTCGCCCGTTTCCAGATCGGCATAACTGATGGTTCGATCTCTTTGGAAAGTCAAGAACTGGTTGGCTACGGCATAGTTGCAACCACCCCGTTGAAAGAAGCCGCTGCCCGTTTGCTGTCCGCTGGCGATATCGAACAGACGGGCGCGCTGGTCGATCATGCGGTCGCCCAAGATGACCACCGGTTGGACAAGGGCCAACGATTTCTCCCACGCCGGATGACCCGTGTCGCCCTCCAGCAAGGCCGTGCTGCCAGCGCGTCCGACCAGCAGCCGCCCCGATTCTTGGACATAGCCGAGCCAATCGTCCGTACCGCGTACGGTGGTCCAGCCCGAAGCGCCGTGTTGGCGGTAGGCGGCCGTATACTGGTACGACCAGAGGTCCCTACCGCTGGCTTCATCCAACGCGATGACCAGTGACGGGCATTCGTTCAAATCACCGCCGCGACGTTGCCAACGATCGATGGCCAAGGGCGACATCGAGTCGGTGGCGAAAACCTTGCCGTTGCCGATCGCCAATGCCTTGATGTTGAAACGCTGATCGGCGCGCCGGCTCCAGCGGTGCTCGCCGGTCTTCCGGTCAAGACAGATCAGCACCTCGGCATCCCACAGGCCCTGTTCGATCGCTCGCACCCCCTCGAACTCGGAAGCAGCGATCAGAATCGAATCATCGGATACCACGATCCCGGACGCTCGCGTGGGCTCGTTCTCGCCTGCTGCATACCGTATCCGCCGCACAACATCGCCCGTGTCCAAATCAAAGACCACGCACAGGCCATTTCCCGCCGCGTAGACTCCGTCGGAAAGCGTCACATGGCGCGTGATGAAGCCGGCGTCTTCGCCCTCGCCACGCGTCCGCCAGAGCACACGACCGGTGTAGGCGTCGTAGGCGAACAGCGTCTGGGTGTGCTGTTGCAAGGCGATCACCCGACCCTCGACCACCTGAGGCTTGACTCCGATCCCATAATCCTTGTGCTTGATGAAGCCGTAGCCGGGACCGTCGCCGAACCACAGAGGCGTTAACGGGGGCCGCACGGCCGTGTCCTGCGAAAAGAAGCTTCTGGCGGCATCGGCTGTCTCATGCGTCCAATCTGCCGCGCCCTCGGGACCGCCAAGCCGTAACAGGGTGACACCCCGATCATCGACGACGATCTCCGCGCCGGACAACTCCGCCGTGTTGGCCAGTTCGGCAAACCGCGTGGTTTGCGCCTCGGTGCCCGTAAAACGCAGCCTGCCGCCAAAAGGCCGAACCGCCTCCCACGCTCGCCGCAACTGGGCCGTGGTGGGCGGTTCCAGGACTTCGCCCCGCAACCACAACAGGGAAGCGATGTAATGGGGAAGACGGAATGCGAACGGATCATCGGCGAAACGCTCCACGCGGCTGCCGTACGTTTCCGTAGCGGCAAGACGCCGACGTTCGCTGTCGTTCATGTCGTCATCGGCAGAAACCACGATCATCCGCAGATCGGTCTGTTGAACCATGTATTCCGTCTCCGCAGGACTCAGCCCGCCGATGGCGACGAAGAATCCTTCGTTCGGAACGTCCACGGCCTGCAGCGATTCCGAAGCCGAAGGGCTCACGGTGGTGAGGTCGGCTTTCTTCGTTCGGATTTCGCCTCGGGTACCTTCTTCGCCAAAGCACAGCAGCGTGCCGTCTTCCAGAACGGCAAACAGACGGCCCTCAGCCGGAATCATGGACGTTGGACGCGAGTGAACCTCGTGCTTCCAAGCCACCTGGACGGCCGGGGTGCCGTGGGTCAGCTTCAACGCGACGATGCGCTCGCCGGCACGGCCGTAGAAGGTGTCGCCCGCCCTGGCAAACAACCGCGTGTGGCCGCCCAGTCCGGTGGGAACTCGCATCGTCATGCGGGCATCCCAACGCAGTACGCTGGATACCCGCTGCAGAGGACTGGTTCCGTGCTCGGAAACGCCACTCTGGTCCAAGTCGTGAGCCATAAAGACGCCGTCCACAAAACTGTACGCCATGGCGCCATCGATGATCGAATCGGCATCGGCGCCGTTGAACAACTTGTAGGGCGCGCGCGGTGATTCGGTGAGGTCCCGGCGGGTTTCCACGGCTTGAGGATCCGTCGTCCCGGCCGTTTGGAAAGTATTGCCCACCTCGCGAAAATCCGCCAGCGAAAGCACGCCGGTCTGGCCGACCAGCAGGTAGTCGCCCCCGACAACGACACGCCAGTCGCCGCTGCGGTACCCCATGACATAGTGGAAAAGAGATCCGTCCGAACGATTCAGCCCCAGCGGCAGCGAACGCCCGGATGGCACGATCAACCGATCCTCCATCGCCAGCAGATAGCCCTGCGGTGAAATGCCCGAATCATGGCGGACATCGTGATCGATGCGAACGCCCTTGATATGGCCCAGGCTGGCGTTCATCCAGTGTGGTGTGCCCGTGCGGACATCCAGTGCCCAAACGAAAACACCCATCGTGGGCCAGACTCCGCTGGCGAAGTACACCGTCTGGTCCATCACCACCGCACCACCTCGAACGGGCCAATGTGAGATCAAACGGTTGTTGCCCAGCAGTCGGGCGTCGGGAGCGTCGGGCAGATACGCCCGATGTTCCCATATCAGATCGCCGCTTGTCAGATCCAAGCACCGGAAGCGGCCATCGTCCGCACCGAACAGCACGCGACCCTCGTGCAAGACGGGGGCGAATCGGATCGGGCCTTCGGCGTAATAACGCCATCGTTCCTCGCTCGTTTCGACCGCGTACGCTCGGACACTTCCGTCGGCAGGGCTTGTCACCACCAGCAAGCCGTCAGCACAAACGGGTTCGTACGAACGATCAAACTGCTTGCGAGCTTCGTTCGGGAACGCTACCTCGTAACCGGGCAACTGACGCTGCCAGTGAAGTTCCAGCACGTCAGGCAACCCGTGCGGCGAGAACCCGGACCGGCGAGCGTCGTAACGGTGCATCGGCCAACCGTCTTGGCTGAAAGCAGCATTCGGTTGGCAGATGATCCAGGTGGCCAACACCGCACCGAAAATCACCACAGTTCGCATCGACATCGTTCTTTATCCTCCGGTTGAATTGCCGGGCCATTCCAGCTACGAATGAGTATACCAAATGAAACGCGGCGTGATTGACGCCGTCACGTGTGCTAACATGAGTCCATATAAAACGATGCTTTTTGTGATCGGAGCCCTGACATGACTCGTACCTACCCCGTCCCCTTCCCATCCGCCATGCAGATCGGTCGATCGTTCGCCGCCATCGGCATGATCGCCTTGCTGCTGGTATCCAGTACCGATCGGATGAACGCCGCCGAGCCACCGAGTGCCCGTAAGGTGATCATCGCGCATCGCGGCGCTTCAGGATACCTGCCGGAACATACGCTGGAGGCGTACGCGATGGCTTATGGCCAAGGCGCGGATTACCTCGAACCCGATCTGGTATTGACGCGTGACGGCCAGTTGATCGCCTTGCATGACCGAACGTTGAACGCAACCACAAACGTCGCCCGGGTCTTTCCCGGTCGCGCGCGGCAGAACGGACAACATTATGCCATCGACTTTACGTTGGCCGAGATCAAGACGCTGGAGGTCCGCGAGCGCGTCGATCGGAAAACGGGCGTCGTGGCGTCGCCCGACCGTTTTCCGAACAAGCACGCCGAGTTGAAATTTCGCGTGCCGACGCTGGCCGAGTTGATCGAATTGGTCCAAGGCCTGAATCATTCAACGGGCCGAAATGTCGGGATCTACCCGGAAATCAAGGCGTACAACTGGCACCTCGCGGAGGGCCACGACTTCGCGCAAATCCTGTTGGACCAGTTGACTCGATACGGCTATCGCCATCCATCCGATGCGGTCATCATCCAGTGCTTCGAGCCCGAAGGATTGCTCCGCTTGCGCCAGTTGGGTTGCCGGCTGCGCTTGGTCCAATTGATCGGCGGTCGGCCAGACGGTCCGATGGTCGCTCCGGAAGGCTTGGACAAGATCGCCGATTACGCGGACGGTATCGGTCCCAATATCAACCTGATCTTCGACGCGCAGGGCGACGTCATCAACGACAACGCCCTGGTTACCGGTGCTCACGCACGGGGCCTGGTGGTCCATCCGTGGACCTTGCGAGCCGATCGCTTGCCAAGCTTCACCGACTGCTTTGACGCCCTGGTCCAACGGCTATTGTATGATATCGGCGCCGACGGCGCGTTCACGGACCACCCGGATCGAATGGCAGCCGCGATGGCGGATCGCGCTCGAACCGAGCAAAGCGCGACGGAAAACGTCGAACGATGACCGGCTGCTAGTTTTCCTCGCAAGGCAAAACCAACGCGTGACACGGCGCCGAATCGGGCTTCACCCCGTTGATCTGCTCCATGATCCACGCATTCATGTCGCTCAGCATCTGAGTCGTCAATTCGTCGCCACATGGATACTGCCGCAGCATCACCTGCAATCTTGCGGCATGGAACAGACGCAGGTCCTCACAGATGACTTGTGGCGGGTACAAGCTTGATTGCCGACCCTGAGCAAGAAAAATGGGCAAATACTGGATCGCATGCAGATGGGTAAGCGGTGCCATTCTTCGGGGAAAACGACCGCCGATCGACAGCACCCCCGCAAAGGTGTTTGGCGACCCCAAACCGATACGCAGGGCCATCGTGCCGCCGCATTGGTAACCGGCCAAGAAGATCCGATCCTCGGCGATATGATAGCGGCGGCAAGCCATCTCGATCGTATCGAACACACGCTGCTGTGCTCGAGCGATCGCATCTTCGCTCTGTTGCCAACGGAAACCTGCCCGATCGGGTTCGGGCGAACAACACCCGCGCGGACCGACCGCCACGTAGTTCCGAAGACTGACGTGCGGCATGATGCGATCCAATTGCCGCTCGTCATCATCCGGGCCATGCAACCAGACCAGCAGCGGGTAGGCATATCCGGGTTCGTAGTGATGGGGGACGAAGAAACGCTGTTCGCAGCGGGAACGGACGGCAGGAGCGAACGAAGCCGATTCATTCTTAGCGGTTGGACGAAGTGATTCCAGAACCGCCACGGGCCATGGTCGAATTCGATTCATGATGTCGATTTTTTTATGTCGGGTAATCGAGATAAGAGTACCGCGAGACGGTTCTAGTCGACTGGCAACGATATGTCAACATCAAACGCGAAAACATTTCGGAAACAGGTCGGGCACCAGGGCTTGCAAGCCGCTGGGGAATCGACTGTAATGGACTTCGGTTTCCTGCTCGTAGCGTCCGCCCTGTTTTCCTCCTGCCGTGCCACTGGGAGAATTCGTCATGCCAGAACCCGTGTCTTCCCACCGTCGTCGATTCCTGAAAGCCGGTCTTGCTGCCGGTCTGGCCGTGCCACAAATGGTTCCCGCCGCTGCTTTGGGACGCGACGGACGTACCGCCGCTAGTGAACGCATCAGCCTGGGCATCATCGGCGTCAATGGAATGGGGCGATCCAATTTGGGCAATTGTGCGCGTTATGAAGATGTGGTGGTAACCGGTGTTTGCGACGTATGGCAGGCGCGCATGGATCCCGTGCTGCAGCAGCATCAGAGCACCGCGAAGGGCTACCGCGATTACCGCGAATTGCTTGCCCAAGAAGGCATCGATGCCGTGATCATCGCCACGCCACCGCACTGGCACACGCTGATGGCCGTCGAAGCCGCCGAGGCGGGCAAGGACATCTTCTTGCAAAAGCCGATGACCCTGTACCCGGACGAAACCCTGGCGGTCCGCAACGCGGTGAACAAGCATCAGCGAATCAGCCAAATCGGGACGCAGATTCATGCAGGCGAAAACTACCGTCGCGTCGTCGAATGGATTCAATCGGGGAAACTGGGGCCGGTCAGCGTCGTGCGAACCTTTAACGTCATGAACCAGGGCCCGGACGGAATCGGTACGGCACCGCAGCAGGACCCGCCCTCCGATCTGGATTGGGACTTTTGGCTGGGCCCCGCGCCCGCGATCCCCTACAACTCGCTACTGGCCGCCAACAGCTATAACCACGGGTCGTTCATGGCTTACTCCGGCGGATGGACGCCGGGGATGGCCCCGCACATCGTCGACCTGCCGGTTTGGGCGTTGGACTTGGGCGTACCCACACTGACCGCATGCTCGGGCGGACGCTATATGGTCGGCGGCGATGGCGACGCGCCGGATGTCCAAGAAGTGATCTGGCAGTACCCCGACTTCACCATGACTTGGATGATGAGCACCTGTAACAGCTTTGCCTTCGATTTCGGTCGCGGGTCGCCCGCCCGACGTCTGGGAATCTACTTCCACGCGCTGCGAGGCACGCTGTATGCGAATTACAGCATGCACGAAGTCGTACCGGAGGGCAACCTGCTGGAAGACGATACGCCGCCCGAGCCGTCGATCCCTTCGTCACCCGGACACGAACGTGAATGGCTCGATTGCATCAAGACTCGCCAGCAACCCAGTTGCAACGTCAACTACCACTACAAGATCGATCTGGCATTGACCCTCGCAAACCTGTCCTACCAATTGGGAAGGTCCGTCCAGTTCGATTCGGACACAGAACGCATCCTGGACGATCCCGAAGCCCAGCGCTTGGCCCGACCCGAGTATCGGGCCCCGTGGAAGTTCCCGGAAAAATACTTGCAAGCGACGGTGTGATCCTGACGGCGATCCCTTGTAAGAGACCGCCGATTCAGACCTTGATCGTTCTGCCTTTTCGAACCGACTCGGTCTGTTTGTGACCCAAGACCACCGCATCCCGAGCCAGATCGCCGTCCAGCGTTGCTGACGGCGTTCCGGCCTGGACGCACTTGATCACTTCTTTGATCTCGTCCACAAACGACGACGGCATATCCCCGCCGCTCAGTTTAGGCCGCATGACACCGCCCTTGGCTGGCAGTACCTTCAGCGGCATCACTTCGATCCCATCCGCGTAGACCCCCAATTCGTAATTCAGCGTGGCTTTTTCCAGTTGGATTTCGAAGCCATGCGTAAACGGGCGACCTTGCTGATTCACCACACCGCTGGTTGCGCTGACCACCAGATTCGGATCGTCGAATTGGAAAAAGGTCTGGAAGTACTCGGCCACTTCACCCCGCATCCGTCCGCGAGACGTCACGGCGGTGGGTTGGCCGAACAGCAACCGGATGAAGTGAGCGTCGTGGATATGCAAATCCAACATCGGGCCACCACAACCGTTCGGATCGTAGAAATCCTTCAACCACAACGGATCGGAGATGACGCGTTTGAAACTGCCGCCCAAGAGCTGGCCGTACTTGCCACTGCGAACGATTTTCAATGCGTGGGCATATTCGGGCACGAAAGGCAGCACATGACCGATGAACAGCAGTCGGCTGTTACGCTCAGCCGCAGCCACCATCCGACGGCAATCACCGGTAGTCAATGCCATCGGTTTTTCGCAAAACACGTGTTTCCCTGCATTTACGGCGGCGATCGTCGCCTCGGCATGCATCATCGGCGGCAAGCAGATGTCGACCAAATCCACGTTCGGATCGGCGAACATTTCGCGATAATCCGAATAACAAGCGACCGACGACAAATCCACCACCTCGCCAGGCGGCCCGAAATTCCCCTGAATATCCCGCCAATCTCCCGACAATCGCTTCTCGTTCGGTTCCGCGACCGCCACCAACTTCACCCCCCGCACCTTTTGGTATGCCAGGTAGTGAATCCAACCCATGAACCCGATTCCAGCAATTCCCACTCGGATCATCGATGCGACTCCTTCTGCGCAGAAATAAAGCGTATGTTCGCCATCAGCATAACAAAACCGGCACATGAGAACACGCCCTGCCGTCACCAGAAGCTTCCAAATTCGTGGTTTTTCTTGTCCCGCCAACTTCCCAGCCACCTCAGCACATTGCCACCGAGTCGAAACCACCACGAAATCCCGCGTTACTGTATCCGAAGAAACAGCCCGTCCCATTTACGAACAAAATCTGACCGCCCCTCTGGAAAGCCGTCTCAAGATGCACTAAATTAGAAACTCGTAAGGGCGACTAGCTCAGTTGGTTAGAGCGCCGTCTTCACACGGCGGAGGTCACAGGTTCGAGTCCCGTGTCGCCCACTCGACGTAAGTCTTGCCGAAACAATAACTTACGGTTACCTGCCGGTGGTCGGCAGCGCGGCAATTTCAAGAGACGCGTACTCCTTTTACGCCTTTTTGAAGTTGTCATGCCTAAGTTGCGTACCCGACCGCCGAAGTATTGTCATCACAAATCGTCGGGGCAGGCCATCGTGAAATTCGATGGCCGTGTCCGATATCTGGGGCCGTATGGCTCGCAGGAAAGTCAGATCCGATACAAGGAAGCCATCGCTGAGTGGACCCGGCTGGCCGACATGCCTGCCGCGTACGAAGCGGCAACTGTGGTCCCAACACCTGAACTAACGGTCTCGGGACTCATCCTAAAGTACTGTCGGCACGCCCTCAATTACTACCGCAAGTGTATTGGTTCAGCGGGACGTTGAGTTTCGATGTGTTGGAGTTAGTGAGTAAAAAGACCAAGGAGCTTCGGCTGTTTTTTCTGTGAATGGGGGGCCAGCCCCCCAAACCCCCCGGGGTTTTTCGCATTTTCCCGAAAGCGTGTGCTGGCCAGTGGGTGGGCGGACAGGGGTCCGCCCACCGCACTC
>SKKK01000687.1 GCA_007121535.1 Planctomycetaceae bacterium
TCTTGTTCTATTGTGAACGAAAAGAGTCCGGGAAACAAGCGACCTCGTCCCCACCGGCCCCGCGCCCCACTGGCGGTGTCGCCGCCAGTGGGGCGCGGGGCAAGGGACATTCAGGGCGGGCCGGTTGTTTCCAAACCTCCCTCCACCGGTGCAGGACCGGTGGGGCGGCAAGTGCGTAACATGTCAAGCAGGACAAACGCCAACGTTTTAACCGTTTGAGCCTAGATCCCGTCCAGCGCACGTTCCAGAAATTCGATCTGGCCTCGAACGGCTTCCATGCCCGGGTTGACATCGACCGCGCGGCGAAAACACTCGAGAGCCGCGAAACCTTCGCCCATCTCCAGATAGCAATGAGCCATGCCTACGATGGAACCGAAGTGGTAGGGGTTCAATTCGATCGTCTGTTGGCAATCGTTGGCGGCCGCTTCGAATTGGCCCAAGCGATAATGAGCGATGGCTCGTTGGTTCCACGCCTCGGCAAACCGCGGCGCCTGCTGGATCAGCAGACTGGCCAGCTCCAGCGACTCTTCGAACTGAAATCCATCGTTCAGCCGGATCAGGATCGCAAGCTGCTGCCGCTGGTGCTCCGAGCCGTCCCGGCACCAGACGTCTCGGATCGCGTGCTCGGCCAAAACGCGCACGGCACGGTCGGTGTCGTGAAGCGCGCGGCCCAGCACGGCATTGGCGCTGTAGTCGCCCAGGAACCCCAAGGCCAGCACGGCGCCGCGACGCGACAGCCGTTGGCCGCAACCGGCCAGCCGTTGCAGCGTGGCGGGAAGGTAGTGCTGCGACACCTGGCGGATGAAGGCGGCTGAATCTTCGTTGTCCAGAAAGCTGAGGTAGCATCGGTCGATCAGCGGGATGCGATTGTGGGCAGTCACCTTGGATGGCTCTCCGGTTAGGGTTGTGGGGCTGGTGCGTTCAACATCATTCTTTCGAGTCTAATCGTGTCGCCCACCGTCAGCAACGGGCGCCGAGCGTCGCCAAGCAGAATTCGCCCACTTTCCGTGCGTTGCGGTTTGGGTGAAAATGATCACGTTGTTCAAGCCAGACTTGACTACGAGGAAGGTAATACCTGAAATGCCGAAAAACGAAGCTTTAGCGGATCGCTGGCATTCGACCGGCCACAAGGGGTCGCCAAGATTGTTGCTCTCGATCCTGATTTTGGGCGTCTGGTCCATGCTGGCGACGCCAGCACTGCATGCAGAAGAACTCGACTGGCTCAGCGGATCGCGTTTCGAGCAGCAGATGGATTCGCCCATCGAATCACTGCATTGGGGGGCCAATCCGTTGCGGCGAGCTTTGGATAGCCTGGCCCGCAGCCAGCGTGTGGCTGTTTTTCTGGACCGTCGCATCGATCCAGGTCAGCCGATCGACTTTTCGGTCCAGAACGAAAGGCTTCGCGATGTGATCCAGCGTCTGGCGGCTTCGTTGCAGATCGGCGTTTGCTGCGTCGGGCCCGTCGTCTACTTCGGACCTCGCCCGACAACGGACGTCTTGGAAGAAGCGATCGAGTTGCGGCGGAGCGAGATCCGGCGTTGGCCTGCGGCCTTTGCAAAACGTCTGCTGGACGCTCGGCCGACCGCCTGGTCGGAATTGGCCGAACCGCGGCAACTGATCCAGGATCTTGGACAACGATCGAAATTGGAGATCGAGGGGCTCGAACGGGTGCCTCACGATCTTTGGCCAGCCGCCGATTTGCCTGCCCTGGATTTCGCCGAACACATGAGTCTTCTGCTGGCCGGGTTCGGTTTGACCTTCCAGCCGATCCGCGAAGCCCCACGGATTCGGCTGGTCCCGTTGCCGGTGGCCGAGGATCGAGTCGCGGAGTCGCCGAAGACGCAGCCCCAACCGCATCCTGCCAAAAAGGATCGCCCCTCGGGAAAACCCACGCCCCCGGGCAGCGAAGTGCGGTATACGCTGGAGGTCCAAAACCAACCCGTCGGGGCCGTGACGCAAGCGCTGGCCTCGCAGTTGGGGCTGCATGTCGAACTGGACCCGAAGACTCAGGATCGACTCGATCGCCGCGTGTCTTTTCAAGTCAAGGAAGCGACGCTCGAAGCCCTGCTTCAAGCATTGCTGGAACCCGCCGGGCTGACCTACCGACTGTCAGACCAAGGGCTGACCGTCACGATCCAGCCCGACGGAACGGATTGATTTTCCTTCAGAACGGGCGACCGCCGGTCATGCTGTCGCTGAACGAATGCAACCCCGACACGCCCCCCACCGCCAACGGGGTCGACGGGGTATGCTCCTTCGGTTCGACCGGCTGCACCTCGGGCTGCTCGGTCGGCGGGACCGATTCCTGTCGCTGGGCTCGCTTCCGAGCGGCGCGTTCGTTATTGCGGCGTTTCAGGTCCGAAGGAACCAAATCGGCGGCAATGACTTGCAACAGCTTCGAGATGCACAACTGGTTCATGCTGGTCTGATGTTGATGCGATTCGCTCAGCAACGCCTCGTGCAAGCTCTCCGGCAACCGGACCGTGATGACCCGCGTCGATTCGTCGCCGTTGTCACGAGCCAGTTTGCTCGTCTCGCGCAGCTTGGCGACCATTTTCTGAATCATCCGGTATTCTTCGGTCTCTTCGAACAGCTTCCGCTGTTTTCCGGTCCCGAAAAGCTCGTCCAGCAGTCCTCCGACGCCTAGTATCTCGCGGTAAAAAGCAACCCAGTCGGTCCGGCCGTTGGGACCTTCCTCCAGGGTCGTTCTGACCTTTTTCACGTGCTCGTCAAATCTTGCTCGTTCGGCCACATCCATCATGACAGTTCTCCTTCCTTGTTTTGGGCTTCAATCCTTGGGCCTCAGGAGACTCGATCCGGTCTCCCGATCGCGGATTGAGGGTTTACAAGATTTCGCGGTTTGCCGTCAAGAGCAGCATTCATGTGCTTGCACTGCTTGCACTTACGACAATTCGCACCCCATTGCCAAGATTTGCGCACCACTGCAAAAAAAATGCGCATCGCGCGATCTGCCCAAAAAGCGAGCACAGTACCTACAGGGGGGAGTGTTGTGTCTTTGACAAATTTTTTTGGAAAAAATTTCCCCCTCGTCCAGGCAGGCATCTTGGTTGGAACGTCGCCTGCCGTTAGCCTTTTCGTTTGTAACACATTGGTCAGCTACGGGGGGTTTCGGAAACCATCGGCCGGATGGGCACGCAAGTGATGGGATTGACCTATTTCAAGCGTTACCGGATGCAGCTCGATTTGCGGAGACCGCAGCCAGCATTCGGCGATTTACCGGCCGGCTACACGGTCCGCCCGTGGGACGAAGCCTGTCTGCAGGGGCATGTCGAGGCCAAGTATCGAGCCTTCTCGGAAGAAATGGACGCACTGGTGTTTCCGTCTTTGAGCAGTCGCGAGGGCTGTCTGCGGCTGATGCGAGAGATCTCGGCTCGGCGCGAATTCGTTCCCCAAGCCACTTGGTTGCTTCAATATCGGGGTTCGCCCGACGCGCGGCCGATTCCCTGCGGGACCATCCAGGGGATTCGCATCGATCCGCTCAACGGATCGGTCCAGAACGTGGGAATCGCCCCGGAGCACCGGGGGCGAGGATTGGGTACGTATCTTTTGGGAAGGTCGCTGGCCGGATTTCGTCACGCAGGCGTTCGCTGGGTGCAACTCGAAGTAACGGCTCGCAACCAGGCGGCCCACCGGCTGTACCGTCGGCTGGGGTTTCGGCGAATCAAAGTCGTGTACAAGACTGCCCAGGTTGCGTTCGCTTGACCCGTGCGTTATGCTTTTCCACCTTTACCCCGTACGAAAGGGCTCTGCGACGCATGGTAAACCAGTCGATCCATCATCACATATTCGACAATGGCTTGGTGTTGTTGGCCGAACCGATGTCGTGGCTCGAATCGGCTGCGTTCGCATTGCTGGTGCCGGCCGGCTGCAACTACGACCCGGACGAGCATCTGGGATTGGCCAACCTGGTCTGCGAGATGGTCCAGCGGGGCTGCGGGTCGCGGGACAGTCGCCAGTTCATCAACGATCTGGAACTGTTGGGCGCCGACACTTCGGCATCCGTTTCCAACGCTCACACGAGTTTTGGCGGCGCCATGCCGGCGGACAGCCTGATGCAGGCATTGGCGATTCATGCCGACGTGGTCCGGCGTCCGCTGTTGCCGGAGGATCAGTTCGAGGACGCTCAATTGGTTTGCCTGCAAGAGGTCCGTTCGCTGGAGGACGATCTGCCTCAACGCGTCTTTCACCAATTGCGGCAGTTGCGTTACGGCGATCCTTACGGGCGGAAGACCTGCGGCGAGTTCGCGGGAGTTCAGACGGCGACGGCCAGCGATGTCCGGTCGTTCTTTCATGAAACCTATCGGCCCAACGGCGCGATCTTGAGCGTGGCGGGCAACTTTGCGTGGCCCGAACTGCAAGCGGCGGTCGAACGTCTGTTCGGGGACTGGCAGCCGCGCCAGGCCGCGATGGCTGTCCCGGTCCCGTCCGTGGAAACCTGTCGGCAGGTGACCGTCGATTCCAGCCAGACGCACATCGGGATCGGGTACGCCAGCGTGCCCTACGCGCACACCGACTATTTCCAGGCTCGCGGCGCGGTGGGGGTGTTGAGCGACGGGATGAGTTCCCGGCTGTTTACCGAAGTGCGCGAAAACCGGGGCTTGGCTTACGCCGTGTTCGCCTCGTGCCATTCGCTGCCGGATCGTGGCAGCGTGTTGTGTTACGCGGGGACCAGCACGGACCGAGCCCAGGAGACGCTGGACGTGCTGCTGGCCGAATTGATCAAACTGGCCGATGGCATTCGGGAAGATGAACTGGCGCGGCTGAAGGCCAAGATCAAGAGCGGGCTGGTCATGCAGCAGGAATCCAGCTCGTCCCGCAGCACTTCGATCGCGGCGGACTGGTATCATCTGGGCCGAGTGCGGACGATGGACGAGCTGGTCGGGATTCTGGATGGATTGAGCTGCGACAGCATCAACCGCTACCTGGCCGAGCATCCCCCGAGTGATTTCACCATTGCTACTTTGGGCGTGAAGCCTTTGGAGATCCCCTTTGGAATTCCTTCAGCACAAGCTTGACAACGGTTTGGAGATCATCGCCGAGTGCAATCCGCAAGCGTACTCGACCGCCCTTGGCTTCTTCGTCAAGGCCGGTTCGCGGGACGAGACGGATCGCCTGAACGGCGTGAGCCATTTCTTGGAGCACATGGTCTTCAAGGGGACGCCCACCCGGACCGCGGCGGACGTCAACCGCGAACTGGACGAGATCGGTTCGATGTCCAACGCGTTCACCACCGAGGAACAAACGGTCTATTACGCGGCCTTTCTGCCCGAATATCAATGCCAGGCGGTGGCGTTGTTGAGCGACATTCTGCGGCCTTCGCTGCGCGAGGAAGATTTCGCGATGGAAAAGAAGGTGATCCTGGAGGAGATCGCCAAGTACGACGACCAACCCCCGTATGGCGCGCACGACCGGTGCATGGTCGCCCATTTTCAGTCGCATCCGCTGGGTCGGATCATTCTGGGCAGCTCGCAGAGCGTTTCGGGGCTGACTCGTCAGCAGATGCTGGACTATTTTCGCAGCCGGTACAGCCCCAGCAATATCGTGGTCGCCCTGACCGGACGCGTGGATTTTCCGCGATTGATCGAACAACTGGACCGCTGCTGCGGCGCCTGGGAACCCTTCGAAGCCCCGCGGCAGACGCCACCGGCTGCCGATCATCAAGGATTCGACGTGTACTACAAGGAATCGTCCGCCCAGCAGTACATCGTCCAGATCGCCAACGGGCCGGCGGTGGAGGACGAGCAGCGCTATGCGGCGCGAGTGCTGGGGACGGTGCTGGGCGATGACAGCGGCAGCCGGCTGTTCTGGGAATTGATCGATACGGGGCTGGCCGAATCCGCCGCCCTGGGATCGTACGAGTTCCAGGGAACCGGTCTGTTCATGACCTACCTGAGCTGTGCCCCCGAGGACACCCGGGCGAATCTGGACGCCGTGCAGCGGATCATCCAACAAGCCGAGCGCGACGGGGTGACCGACGAGGAACTGCAGCAGGCGAAGAGCAAGATACTTTCGCATCTGGTGTTGCAGAGCGAACGGCCGGCGAACCGGCTGTTTTCGGTCGGCAACAACTGGCTGCAACATGGCGTCTACCGGACGGTCCGGCAGACGATGGACCGCTACCAGCAGATCACCCGCGACGACGTGCACGCCGTGTTGCAGCGATATTCGTTGTCGCGTACGACCACCGTCACCGTCGGCCCGCGAACCGAGGTCTACGGCGTCGCCGCGCGCCCGCTGCCCGCTGCCTGACCGTCACGTCCCCGTTCTTCGCCGCGGCTGTTCGAAGCGTCGCGTTCCGCTTCACGAGCAGCACCTTTTCGTCGCTGCCCCCACCCGCTTTCCGTGCGCCCCGCCCCGGTCATCGCGCGCCCCCCCCTGACATTTGCGCGCCCCCCCCTGACGACAGCGCGCGGCGGCATTGGCTACGGCGATATCGTCCGGATACCGGTGAGTTGGACGCAACAACGGGTTGCCCCGTCGGCGGACGCCACCTTCACCGATCGCGTCGCTTCCGCTACGATCGAGGTTCCGTTGTCAGTCCATGTCGGCGACAAGGTCCTGGAAGCTTGACGGGATCGAGTGAAAATCGTCGTGGAACCCACGCAGGAACGAGGTTTGTTGAGATGCAAGATGACTCGTCGGCGCATTGCTCAAGCGGTCTCGTGATCCGCCGAGCGACCCATGCCGATGTCGCTGGGATTCGTTCGGTGCTGTATTCCGTCCGTTCGGAATATGGCGTACTCTCGGACCAAGGCGCGGACGATCCGGAACTGGACGACTTCGAGTCCAGCTTTTTCGGACGGGGTGGGTATTTCGAAGTGGTCGAGGACAGCCGTGGCCGAATCCTCGGCTGCGCGGGTTTGTACCCGTTGAACCAGCAGCGGGCGGAAGTGTGCAAGATGTACCTGATCAAGGCGGCGAGGGGCCACGGGTTGGGCAAACGCCTGCTGAACGATCTCCTGGAAGCAGCACGTCGCAACGGGTTTCGCGAAGTCTGGCTGGAAACCAATCGCCTGCTGACCGAGGCATCACCCTGTACCGGCAGCACGGTTTCGAGCCCGTCGAATCGGACCACTTGCTGCCTCGATGCGACCAAGCCTTCCTCCTGCGCCTCGACGGCACCGATGACGGATGCTGAGATTCTTTCGGCGGCGCCGCGCTCGGCGCGGTTCTTCGACCCCGCCACCCTGTTCGGCACGAGTCTCTGACCCCGTCGAAACCGCCGACCGAAGGTCTCCCGCGTTCCCGTAGACCTACGGTCGACAACGCAGCGCGGTCAGAGACCGGCCACAGCTCACAGCAGGCCGTTCAGGTGCTCCAAGCTCTTGGCTGCTTGCTCGGGAGATCCGCATTCGACGGTGCCCACCACACGTTCATCTTCGACAACTGGCCGGCCACTCTTGCCCTTTACTGGCGACTGGATTATTCTCGAATTCAGAACGCGAGGATTTCGACGACCGTGCTGGCAGATAGTCTGGAGCAGTTAGACCCCTTGCCGGAGGCGGATTGCGCCATGGCGTGGACACTCGAATCAAACTGGAATCCGACGCGGCTGATGGAAATCGCCCAGGCGGTCGACACGAGCACGGGCGCGACCGAAGTGACTACCGACGCCGGGCGGGCGTACATCAAGCCGATGGGCAACCGCCAAGGCCCGCACGTGCTGGCAACGGACTGGGTGGGCACGCACTTGGCCAAGTGGTTCGGGCTGAGCACGTTCGAGATCGCGATTCTTCGAGTTGAGACTGCCGAAGTCTTCGACCTTCCGCGCGGGGCGAAGGCGGAACCCGGTCCGGCGTTTGTTGCACGGGCCGAAGCGGGAGACGCCTGGGGCGGCGGATCGCGTGAACTGGAGACGATTGTCAATCCCGAGGACATCACCCGGCTGGTGGTCTTCGACACCTGGACCCTGAACTGCGACCGGCACTACTTCGATCCAGCTGTTCGAAGGCCCAACTACGCCAACGTCTTTCTCAGCTCAGAGGATGTCGAGGAAGACAGGACAAGGCTGATCGCAATGGACCACGGGCTGTGTTTCATTCGCTCGGGCGAAGACCTGTCGACCAAGCTCGCCCATATCGATAAGCTGAGGGACCAGCACGTCTATGGCCTGTTTCCGGCGTTTCGGGGCCGGCTGCGGGGGGATATTATCAGGGATTGCGTCACGCGGTTGCGGGAAGTAGAGTCAGGGACCGTGGCCGCCATGATTGCCACGGTGCCCAGAGAATGGGATGTGTCGGATCAGGTCCGTCTGGCCTGGCGCGAGTTGATCTGCCGCCGGGCTGGCTTCACCGCCGATCACGTGGAAAACTGGATCGAGCGGGACGTTTCATGGTTCGCGACTCCGGGAGGTTGAATGATGTCAAGGAACAGAGCGTTTTACAGCGTGGTGCAGTATTGCCCCGATCGATTTCGTGCCGAGGCGGTGAATATTGGTTTGGTATTGTATTGTGAGGAGCCTCGCTTTCTTCGGGCTCGAATCGTCGACAATCACCGCCGGCTGCGAAGAGTCTTCGGCGTTTCCGGCAGGACATTGGCAACGATCAGGCTTTCCGAGCGGAATCTGCTCCACCGCATCAACGAAGGAGGAGATGACATTGCTACGCTTGACGACCTGAAGGCGTTTGTTGCTACGCGAGCCAATGACCTTCGACTGATAGAACCGCGTCTGGCGATGGTTGCGGATATCGAGTCCGACTTTGCCCGACTGTTCGCCCAACTGGTCGAGGAGCAGTCGAGTGCAATGTTGGCGGATGAGTCGCCGGCGGAAGTACTGCCGCCCAGGTTGGGCGAAGTCTTTTATCGGCTGCAACAGTCACAGAAGATCTGGAAGCCCGGCACCATCACCGTACCGGTCTACAACCGCAAGCTGGAAATCCCCTATGCCTACCGAAACGGCCTGGTCAACCTTGTCAAGCCGCACGTCTTCCCTGCGAACAGGCGGGCGGAGACCCAGGCGGCCACGCTGACGGTGAACGGCCAGTTGATTCAAAAGCACCCGATCGACGGCCAAAGGCACACACTGATCGTCGTCTCGACGCAGGAGAACGCCGCACAAGCGAAGGAAATCGACGAACACGTCGCACCCTTGTTCAAAGATCTGGGCGTACGCTTGATTCGTCCGTACGATGCCGACGCGTTCGCCCACGAAGTTGAGGCATCGGCGCACTGAACCATGATCTACGAAATGCATGGCGGATCAGTCGTGTTTGGCTGTTTCCTTTAGCCATTCGAATTTCCGATTTTGAATTTGTTTAGGATTTCGAAATTCGGATTTGGATTCGGTTTCGCTTCTGGTTGCGGGCGTCAGCCGGCGTTCGTATTTGTGGTTGGTCTGGCGTCGGTTCGTGGCCGAGGGAAAACGGACTGGCCATTTCTCGTCTTACGTCAAACGTGAAATACGTCAACATCGACGTATATTTTTTCTCTTTGCTCTGACAAGATCCCGATCCTGCCGAACCACGAAACCGCCGACCATTTTTCTGCCATCAATCTTCCTGCCCACCATCTTCCTGCCAACTCGCCGCCCCGGCCGAGCGGGATTGTCATAGCCTGCTTTGCAGGTTCGTGTTCATCCACGAAATAGACCAAGACGTTCGTGTCAATGGTGTTCATGCAGTTCGTCCCTAGTGTACGTACTTCCCCGGGAGTCGACCGGATGTTGTCGACGGGCCTTCTTCCAGGCGTCCAATCCAGCCTGGAATCTGGAACTCCACTCGTCCATCGGCTCAACGGCCACACGCACCCGACTGTGATCGGGCAAGTCGAGGCACTCGTCCAGTTGCAGCACGCCGTCCACAACGGTTCCTGTCGTTTTCGTCTTCATGGTGATCTCTGCTACAACATATGATAGCAGAGTCGCGTCGTCTTGTACCAGCTTCTACCGCCATTCTCGGTCGGATTTGCATGATAACACCATTTCTGAACCGCCCTCTTTATTCTCTACGGGCCGACGGCGACAATAAGGCGCGTGTGCATCGAACGGCGACCGATTCGCACGCTTTAAGCAGCACAAACGAAGCCAGGGACTGCTGGGCGATGCCCAGGATCTGGCGACATGGGCTCGATGGCAGGAGCGTTTCGATCAAGCCGGTTTGGGACCGCGCGGCAAGCGGCTGAAGACCCCCGTCTCCCGCTATCGCCGCATTTCAGGCTTTGATAGAATGAGAGGGGGTTTAGTAAGCCGCGTGGAAGAGGGCAACCGACTTGGGAATATCAGACTCGAATCAATAAGTGGATTGCAATGAAAACGCCCGAACGCGAACTTGAAGATCAATTGATCGAGAAGCTGCAAGGCTTGAAGTACGAATACCGCGCAGACATCCGCGACCGGGCGACGATCGAGAGGAACTTTCGCGAGAAGTTCGACACGCTGAACCACGTCCACCTGACGGATGGGGAATTTAGACGCCTGCTCGATGAAATCGTCACCCCCGATGTCTTTACCGCAGCCCAGACGCTCCGCAACCGGAGCAGCTTCACCCGCGACGATGGCACGCCGCTAAACTACACCCTGGTCAACATCGACGATTGGTGCAAGAACACGTTTGAGGTCATCAGCCAGCTCCGCATCAACACAGACTACACACACCACCGTTACGATGTCTTGCTGCTGATGAACGGCATCCCGGTCGCGCAGATCGAACTCAAGACGCTCGGCATCAACCCCCGCCGCGCCATCGAACAGATCGTGGACTACAAGAACGACCCGGGCAACGGGTACACTCGTACGCTCCTGTGCTTCGTGCAACTGTTCATCGTTTCCAATCGCGACAGCACGTATTACTTCGCCAACAACAACGCCCGGCATTTCGCTTTCAACGCGGATGAGCAATTCCTGCCCATTTACGAGCATGCGCGGCCCAACAACTCCAAAGTCAGGGGGCTCGACGCCTTTGCCGAAGCGTTCCTACCCAAGTGCGTGCTCGCTCAGACGATCAGCCGATACATGGTGCTGGTCGCCAGCGAGCAAAAGCTCGTGATGATGCGGCCGTATCAAATCTACGCGGTCAAGCACATCGTCGATTGCATCGAAA
>SKKK01000549.1 GCA_007121535.1 Planctomycetaceae bacterium
CAGTTGGGTCCCAGCCCACCTGCAATCGTCCAGTAGCCAAGGGGAGACTCGAACTCCCACGCCCTCAGTGGGCACGACGTTCTGAGCGTCGCGTGTCTACCAACATTCCACCACTTGGCTGCATTCTTCAGTGACTCGGACGGGAATCGAAGTGCGCGTCGGTCAGCGCTAGGCCACGGGACCGTTGTTGTTGTTCGTAGTGGACCCACCCGGATTCGCACCGGGATCTCCGGCTTGCGACACCGGTGTCTTCCTGTTGGACGATGAGTCCTTCTGGTTGCCGGAGGTTCACGCTAGCGACCCCCCTGCTAAGCACGCCCCCAAGGACTTGAACCCCAACTGGGTTGGAACCAGCCGTGCTGCCGATTACACCAGGGACGCGTGTTCTGTCAGTCAGCGGAAGCCGTGGGACTTGAACCCACAAGTCGCGATGGCTGCGACCACCTGTTTTCAAGACAGGCTCCTCATCCGGCCGGATGACTTCCGTCTGCAAGCTGCGGGGGCTGGAATCGAACCAACACCAAGACGTTCAGAGCGTCCCGTCCTACCGTTAAACGACCCCCGCAGTAGTTGATCAATGACACGATCAGCCGAGACGTATGCGGCTGCGTGTCGAGGCTCGGGGAGAGGGAATCGAACCCACGCCATGCGGATTAAAAGTCCGCCGTGCTGCCTGTTACACCACGACCCCATGAAGCGATCGGGCGTATGCGTTTCAAGCGGTGGCGCCGTAACATCGTCTGTGCTCCTATTTGGTTTGGTTGTCAGTGGTAGCCCCGAGAATCGCTCTTCGGCACAACGCGGTTATCAGCCGTGTCTGGACGACCAGCCCTCGACTACCTTGTTCCCTTGAAGCCCTAATCTTTCACCTAATCTCCTTATGTTGCCTCGTGGGGGGGCAGATTAAGTGAAAGATTAGGATGTCATTCGGCTTCGCCACGTTCTGATCAAGCCATCAACGAAAAAAGCCCGGCGTCGCTGTGACACCGGGCTTTGGTTAGCTCGCTCTATTGGCGGGGCCGAGTGTCACAAACGCATGTAGCGCACGGGGAGCGTATTCGCCGGCCCGCCGGCAAAACACCCATCAATGCGCTGTTTGTGTATGAGACTCGACCACAAGAAAGACATTCCGGATTGCTCCTGTTCAAAAACAACTGAGTGGACGATTGCCGCCACCGTAAATGAGTGACGGCCCGACGCCAAGAAAGGTTCGCAAGAATTCCTGACGCACATCCAATAGATAAGACGCACGAAACGGGCGTTTTATTTCCCGACCTTACAAAATCGCCGGAATTTCTCTGCGCAACATTCACGCCCAGCCAGGGAGCCACCCAAGCAAATCAGACCAAATGAGCACCGCGGCCTGGCCGATCTCTGCAGCCAAGGCAAAAACGCCTCCGACAACAACGTCAATACTTCATCCGCAATCATCCGCGTCTGGCAGAGTGGCTCGTTCAGAGACCGATCGCAGCGCTGCGGGCGGATTCTGAATTCGGCCGCAAATGAAAAGAGGCCTCGAATCCTGGTACACAAGAAAGGGCAGCCGGCGAGCGAATACTCGCTGGCTGCCCTCGATAACACTTCGATCAACTTAGCGTTGTGCTACGCTCACCAGATTCGAGGTCGGCGTGGCAGGCACGACCAAATCGTATTTCAGGCCCGCCACAAAGCTCTTCAGCGTCAAGTAATTCATGGGCGCGTAAGCGCGGATGTTCTTTTTCAGGTCCGCATCCATGGCTTCGACCGCTTGCAGCGCTTGGGCCTGCTGCTCGCTGGTCAGGTAGCCCGACTTGGCGCGACTGCCGTACAGACGATCCAACGTTTCGCGATTTCGACGGTACTGGGCATCGCGCAGATTGATGGGCCAAGCGATGGTGCCGGTCATAGGATTCACTTCACTGGCACTCAGTCGCCGTGGTGCCCGCCAACGGGCGTACTTTTCCAAATCCTCTTTGGTCGCTCGCGGGCCGCGGGCCGCAGCCCGTGCCTGGCGATTGTACTCGCGGATCTTGAAATAAGTGTGCGTTCGGAACAGCCAGTTGTCGATGTTCTTTCGTCGCGCGTCCTCGATGTTGCCCAAAGCCTGGGAATTCAGCAAGTTCCGAGCCCCGTCGGCCTTCCACAAGGCCGCCATGCCCCTCAGTACGCCCTCTTCGTACGTGGACGCATGCCGATATCCCCAGCCCCAACCACCTCCGCCGCCGCAGCCGCTTTGGGGGAAGTTCGCCGTGCTCCTCGGCCAAAAAGGCGTGCTGGTCGATTCCAGGTGCTCCAGGGCATACCCCGGTCGATCGGACCATACCAAGCCGCTGCCCGCTGCGAAGGTCACCAATACCAAAATGGGAAATCGCATCTTCATGGTCGCACTCCTCGTTTGCATCAGTTCCAAACGGTCCACACACCTTTGGGCGAACGGGTGACACTCTGGCCGGCAATCAAAGGTTGCCTGAATCCATTGGCCCCAACGCCCTGCGAGGCGGTTACAAAACTGGTCAGGGAGACCTGCGGTCGGTGGTTCCGGCGGAGTCAGAGACCCGCGCCGAATAGTTTCGTTACGTTCCGGCGGGGCCAGAGATCCGTGCCGAACAGTTTTGTTATGGCCTCTAAGGATGTACTCGCAAAGCGATCGAGGTACCCGAAGCTCTTTATACTTTCTTTGCGAATTGGTGGGGCGGTGTCTGCTGGGTGGTACCGAGAGGGGCCGTGAGCTACCGGTCTTCAACGCAGGCAGAAACAGGCAAAAGACATCAGGTGAAAGATTGAGAATCACTGGTTTGCGAAGCCGAGTAAGCACTCGGCCAGGAGTTTCTTGTCAATTGCGGTAGCCTTGCATTGGGGCCGCAACGGGGTCGGGAGTCGTTTTCGGGCAACGATTCACCTCATGGAAAGCGGGTTCTCCGAAAACGACTCCCGACCCCTTTCGCCCGATTCCACCAAGAAA
>SKKK01000263.1 GCA_007121535.1 Planctomycetaceae bacterium
CTGGCTGACAACCATTCATTCGCCTGTTGCTCCAACCACTGCTGAACTTCGTCGGCAAGCGATGCCAAGCGCCCCAACGCGGATTTCAACTGCACGTTATATTCCGATTCCAGGCGGGGAATCAGATCGTGCCGGATTCGATTCCTGGTGAACTGCCGATGTTGGTTGCTGCCATCCTGGCGATAGTCCTGGCCCAAAACCGCCAGGTATTCCATCACCGTTTGTCGTTGCACCTGCAACAGCGGGCGAACCAACGAGACCCCATAGAGCAGTTGGCGATAGGGGTGGATGCCGGCCAGTCCACGGATGCCTGTTCCCCGAATCAGCCGATGCAAGACGGTTTCGGCTTGATCGTCAGCCGTATGCCCGGTGACCACGTAGCGAGCGCCGTGCCGTGCGGCTACCTCGCTCAAAAATGCGTACCGAGCGCTTCGAGTGGCTTCTTCGGAACTCAGGCGTTCGGTTGGCTGGAGTTGCTGATCCGTCGAGTCAGCTCGGCCGATTTCGCAGGCGACTTTCCATCGATCGGCCAAGTGGCGGACGAAACGTTCGTCGTCGTCCGATTCCTGTCCGCGAAGACGGTGATTAAAATGGGCGACGATGATCCGTCCGGTGCCCGGTCGTCGGAGGGCCAACAAAGCGCGCAGCATGGCGACGCTGTCCGGGCCACCCGAAACGGCTGCGATCGTGGTGACGTCCTGCCAGCATTCGGGCGGCCAGGCTCGGGCCAATGGTCCTTGTACCGCTTCGATCTTCGTCCAGTCGGCGATTGGCCGCTTCCGCTGATCTTCAGCAATGGGGTTTGAAGATGGGTCAAACATCGAATCATCATGCAGCGATTCGGCTGGCGATGCAATGCCGATGGGCAGGGGAAGCTGTGAAGTTTGCGAAATCATCTTTCGGGACCGGCGACTGCGTACTTCAACGATGGGAGCCTTGACGATGCCGCATCGGATCCGGCTGCGAGGTCCGTGGACCGTGGAACCTCTGGCGCGAACTGCAATTCGTGCAGACGGCACCTCAATCGATCTTGGGGGAATATTGCCCTCCGCATGCCGGGCCAGCATTCCATCCGATTGGGGCGATCTTTTCGGTGCGGATTTCCGCGGTCGCGTCCGGTATTCGCGGCGGTTTCATCAACCGACGGGAATGGCCGAAATCGAGCGGATCGAACTGGTGATCCAGCAGGTCGATGCGTTCGGTGCGGTGTGGTTGAACGGTCAGTCGCTGGGCGAAATCCCGCTGGGTTTTGTGGAGTTTCGAGCGGAGATCAAAGATTGTTTACAACGGTATAATCTTTTGGAAATCCAGGTGGAATGCCCCGTATGGATGAACCATGAGGTTGCCGAGCCGCGTGGTCGACGAATCGGTCGGCCTGGCGGTCTGGTGGGCGAAGTGCTGTTGGAGATTACCCGTCGAAAGTCCTGACGCAGAATATTCGAGAAGCATCTGCTTTTCCGCTGGACTTTCCCATACCTGACCGGTTACGATTTAGACTCAGCTTTCGTTTCCTCATTGCCCTCCAAGGAATCTGCGTATGTCCACGACGACAACGGCCCGCAACCATCAGCACACGTCATACCTGCGCTCTGACGAACAAGACGACCTTGAAACGGCTCGACTACCGGACCAATCCCTTCGGGATGCCTACAGCAGCATGTTGAACCCTCATCGTTTGCATTGGACCGTGCATTACCATTTGCAACGGCGTCTGGGAGCCGGGGGGCAGGGGGTCGTCTTTCTGACCGAACAATTGGGCTCGGACGGATTCACGGTGCCTGTCGCGCTAAAGATTTTCGATCCCGGGCGTTATCGTGACGCGCGGTTGTACGATGAAGCGATGGGCCAGATTGCTGCGATTTCGGCGCGAGTGGCTCAGATCAATCAGGACAATCTGCTGGATGTCACGCACTTTGTGGATCGAGACCGCGTCCGCATGATGATCATGGAATGGATCGACGGATTCGACCTTCGTCAGATGCTGTGCAATCAGACCTTTCAGCAAGTACGTGAACGGGTGAGCAATCGCCGCTGGGATTACATCAACAATGTGATTGCCACGCGAGGTCCTGAGCACCCGCGATTCAAGCCCGGGGTCGCGGTGGCCATCGTACGGGAATGCCTGGCGGCGCTGGCCGCCTTGCATCGCGAGAACATCGTACACGGCGACATCAAGCCGTCGAACGTGATGCTCAAGCGTACCGGAGCGGCCAAGATCATCGACATCGGATCCGCTTTTGATGTTCGCGAGCCACCGGCTCACATGACGTGCACTCCGACCTACGCGGCACCCGAAGTGCTGGAGGGCGTCGCCAACACGCCGCGCAGCGATCTGGCGGCGTTGGGGTACGTCTTGATCGAGATGCTGTCGGGTCGCCAGCCGTTCAAGGGGCTGACGGCTTGTTCGGATCTGTTGGCTGCCAAGCGGCGATTGCCGAGCATTTTGCACGAAATCCTGCCTCACGAGGTGACTCGCAGTGAAGTGTTGATGGCCTTCTGCCGAGGGCTGATCATGCCCGACCCCATGTTGCGATTCGTGGATGCGGACGCAGCCGCCTTGTTGAAGGACGGTGCTTCCGCCTTCCTGAGCCTACTGGTGAAGGGCGACATGAGCAGCGATTATCAGAACGAGATCCGTTTGTTGATCGAGGAGCTGCGGGACGTGAAGGGCGTTTCGGAAGAACCGACCACGAAATGATTCGATCGGCAGGTGCGAGGTGAACGAGGAAGACACCATCGCGGCGATCGCGTCGCCACCGGGCGGGGCGATGCGAGCCATCGTGCGGATTAGCGGTCCGGGGGTCGTCGGCGTCCTGCGGACGTGCGTTCGCACGGGCGCCGATCGTTCGGTGGATTGGACGCCCGGTGGTTTACCGCGCGTCATTCCCGCTCACCTGCGATTGGGCCAAGCGCTGGGCGACGTTCCCTGTGACGTC
>SKKK01000352.1 GCA_007121535.1 Planctomycetaceae bacterium
ATTGCCCGCGTGGTCGTAGGTGTAGGTGAAGATGTTGACCGGCGTGCCGTCGGACCGGTGGTTCTGCAACTGCTTCAATCGGTCGGCGCAGTCGTAGACGAAGCTGGTCACGGCCCCGTTGTTGGCTTGGCGGCGGACCAGCCGGCCGCCGAGGTCGTAGTCCTGGAAGGTCGCCTGGCCGCGCGGATCGACAAGCTCGATCAACTGGCCCGCAATGACATCCCCGGCGTTGCCGTAACCGATAAGTATATTCCGCCAGCGCAGTCGCAAATTGACCCGATCATTGCCAACTTCGGAGAGCCGCTTCGGCCTTGTCTGGGCGACCTAGCCGTGGTGCGGCGGTTTCATCGGCGATCGGCTCGATTCTTCCTATGTGTTTTGCAAGACCGTTCGTAAGTAATTGCCCGTTCTTCGGTCGGCAGCGGCCGTAACTAAGGTGAGTGGGCACTCTGGGTCGTTAGCCCCAGTGACAAGCGGCATTGCGTGAAATGCGAACGATGGGTCGTCAAGTCGAATATCCCACTTGCCCCCGAGCGTCTTACGAAACGTCTCACCGACGTAGCAAGCGACACGATTGACTCGATGGCTTTCCGTTGGTCTGAGCATCGCATCCATATCGGTGTAGGTCTTGAGAATCCATGCTTCGACAAGATCCAACGACTCCGGCGAGAAATCGAGGCGTTCGCGATCCTCTTCTCGGAACTCAGCCTCGAACTCCTCCAAGAAGTCATCCATTGCCGCAAGCCAGTGCTCGAAATCATCCCTTGTTGTCAGCGTTTCAGTGTTCAATATTGGCTCCCTTGAATCGATTTCAGTCTAACTGGGTTCAGCGAAACGAGTAGGAAATCCCGGCTTTCTTCAGGGAATCCAAAAGGGGCTGACTGGCAGTGCCTTCAAAAACCCATTCGATCTGCCAGCCCCTCTTAACCAAACTTGCATCGCGTTCCAACTCCCAAAGAATCTCTTCACTTCGGTAGGTGTAACCTGTCTTGTATTCGACGCCACGACGCCGAGCGACATCACCAATGTCCAGCCTTCGAGGTACACCATCGACATCGACCGTTACCTCTCTCTTTCCCCATCCAAGCTGCCCATGATATGCATCGGCGGCTGCGTGAGCCTTCTTGGCCCTTGTGATGTTGGCGTCATATGTTTTACGCCAACGGTCATAGCTCCACGTCCCTCCTCGTTGCTGATACTCTTCCCATCGAAGGGCCTTGTGCTCCGCCGAACCAGGAACGAGTCGTCCTGTGCTCGGAACCCTTGTCATCCGATTCTCCTGAATTCGCTTCCGGTTGTCAACCACGCGCTGCGGGGGACTTTGCTTTTTCGGCTGCCCCTTCGGCGTCTTGGCCGCACGTTGAGAAACGCGTGCTTCTCTCCGTCTCGCTCCCCCGGACGCGGCGGTGCCGAAGGCGGCGCCGATTGCGAAGAAGTACAGACGGAGCAGGCCGCCGGCAGCTTCCCCCGCTTGCCCGGTCACTCTGCGATGGACTTCGCCGGCTTGCTCCAGCGCATCAACATCCGCTTGACCGGGATTGGTGGCGTTGACATGCGCCTTGACGATCTGGCGGTGTGCGGCACGGGCCTCGTCGAGGTCCAAGTCCAATGTCAGGAGCTGGGCGGCCTGGAAGATGATGTCAGCGAGCACGGGGATCACGAACTCTGACAGCGGCACCTTGCCCGCCACGTCCCGGAAGCGGGCCAGCGCATCCGCTACCGCCAACAGCGATTCCCTGCCTTGCCGCTGTTCGGCTTGCTCAATGGCCTGCGCCGCTTGCCGAGCGTACTCGGCCAATTCGTCCTCGGCGTGTTGTCGAGAGCGGCCCTCGATTTCGCCCCATGCGCCCAGGTAATTCTTCTCGGCTCCACGCCTGCCCCGGGCGTAGGCGTCGCGCAGCCCCTTCAGACCGAATTTCGCAGCCAGCTCATCAAACTTGTCCTGATACAGTTGAGCATAGTCGGGCGGCGCGGCAGCTTGCGGCGCCGCTCCCGTGTCGGTGCCCTGGGCGATGTCGCTCAGTTGCCTCCCGAGATCGGCAAGAACCGAACCCATCTCCCTCAGAGTCCGCGAAACGTCCTCCGATCCGGCCATCGCTGCCCGCGGGGGCGGGCCCGCGTCGGCCGGTACCGCCGGTGGCGCAACGGCCGGCGGCGTCGAACGTGGAGCAACGTCTGGCGGCAGCTCGACCAAATGTTCGACAGGGGCGCTTGGACGGTTCCTTTCGGGGAACTCCAGCCCGCCGCTGCGGATTCGATGGCGCCCCTGCTGCACCTCCCGGCGCAACAAGTCTCGATCAAGCCGTAGCTCCAGGTGCTGTCGCCGCGACTCGGGCAACATTCTCAAGGCCTCGCGGCGTTCGATCACCGTCAGTTCCGGCAATGTGGCGATCTGTTCGTCGACCGATCCTTCGAAGGGGAACCGTCTGCTGAGGTCGCGGCGCATCTCGGCTTTCCCCACGCTGATCTGATGCAGCAGTCGGCTGCGGCCATACCTGCCCCTCAGCAAGAGAATTTCGCTGGGCCAGAAGGTTGTGGACAACAGATACCTGACACTGGGCGGCAGCCCGTCCCAGACTTCGACCTTCTGCGTGTCGCTCAGCGAAATCCAGCCGCGGACCTCGCCGGTTCCGCTCGGGTCCGTGCCGTTGACGGGGTTATTGTGGACGTAGGCGTACAGATTGACGTCGTCGGACTGGTAACGCAGTGGGTCGTGGCTGAGGAAGCGGCCGGCTTGCGGGTCGTAGTAGCGGGCGCCCAACAGGTAGAGTTCCAGCTCCGGGTCTTTGTAGTAGCTCTGGCGGCCGATGTAGGTGAAGGGGTTGTCAGTGGTGCCGGTGTGGGCGGCTTCCAGGCCGAAGGCGCGGTGGGCGTAGCGGTCGGTGGCCGTTTCCCACTCGTCCAGCAACGCGTCGGTCGAGCCCGGGCCGTCGTA
>SKKK01000374.1 GCA_007121535.1 Planctomycetaceae bacterium
AAGCGGCGAGGTACGCCTGGCGGATGTAGTGAATGACGTCATACTTCTGCTGCGGCACCATCATTCGCTGGGGCATCATCAAGCCGTAGCCGTGAGTCAACGTCTGGTACATGCTGTAGGGATCGCTGCCCCGCTTGAAAACATCCGACGCGAACCGTAACGACGTGGGCAGCGAACCGGGTTGCTGCCGAGTCCCGTGGCAGTCCAGGCACAGGTTTTCGTAGATCCTCCTGCCGCGTTCGAAGGCGGCCTGGTCACTGTCGCGGATCAGACCGGCGTGATCCAGGTCGTTTTCGTACTCCGGCAACGGAGCGACCGCGTACAACGCCGCCGGAGGCTGTAGCTGCTCGGCTCGGCGAGGACCTTTCTCCATGATCTCGATCACGTACGCCAACAGATCCAGAAACTGCTGGCGGCCGGCCAGCGAATTGATCAACCCGCTGGGCATGATCGACACCGGACTGGTCATCATGTCGTCGATGGCGTCGACTTCGATCTCGATCGACTTGTCCACGTCGGCGATGTCGCGCAAGACAAGACGCTGGTCGTCCTGGTCCACCAACAGACCCGTGATCAGCCTGCCCCGGTCGGTGATCACCACCGTCGACTCGTAGCCCTTGCTGATGACCTTCGAGGGCAGCAGGATCGACTCGGCAAAGTTCGCGCCATCGGGTTCCTCCACCGGTTGACTGAGGTCGGGGCCCAGCGGTGACGACGCTTCTCCGATCAAATGGCATTTCGCACAAGCCAATTGGGGATGAAAGAACGCCAACGCGCCCAGCCGGGGATCGCCTTCTTCACGAGCCTCCCGGACCAGTTGATCGGGACATTCTTCCAGCAACCGTTGCTCCAACGTCCTGGGCACGGGTGGCTGACCTGCCATCACGGCAGCGTTCATCGCCAGGATCACCCACCCTGCCATCGTGCCGAAACTGCCGCTTGTCCATGTACCCCAACGCTGCTGTTGCTTCATCGATCTGGCTCCGAGTGTTGAAAAAAATCCCCTCCACTATAACGTTTTCGCTCGTCCTTGGCTATCTTCCGGTTACGCCGATCGATCGTCCCGGGGCTCGTCGGAACGCTCGAATGCTGGCAGAATGAGACGAGCGGAAAGAGGACGACACAAATGCACCAAGATCAGATCGCATGGCAACGCTGGGGCCTGATGCCCGAACGAACCGACCGGACGTCGCCTCCGCCGGCGGACCGAGATCTGCTGGAGTACCTGGTGGACCAATGGTCTGCGGCTGCCGACGTGCAACGCGGATCGGTCGGGGCTCGTAGCCACCGGATCGCCGAGCGGTTGCGTGGCTGGTATCATCGCGGAGCCCGATTGACGTGGGGAATCCCCGGCAATGCCAGCAAACCCATCGGTCCATGGCTGGGCAGACGGCTGGCCTGGTGGCCTGCTGGAATCCCTTCGGGGCGCATGGTGGGTTTGATCAGTTCGCGATTGGGGCGGGACCTGGAATCGCGTACTCGGTGGTTTGCCGCGTTGCGAACTGCCTGCATGCATCTGGAGCATCGTCGCGATCTGCTGGTCACCGCGCGGTCGATCGCCACGCAGAAGTTCGTGCGACGCGCCGGTGAGTTGTTCGGGGTCCCGGTCCTGGAAGTACATGTGGCAGACGGGTCGGACGGTGATCCCAGCCGATGGAGCAGGAGGTTGCTGGAAACCGATCCGGCGAGCGACGACCGGTCCTTGCGTCTGCAGTTATCTCCGCCCGTCGAATCCATCGACGAAGGTGCGGCGTGGGCAAGAACACCGCCGGCGGACCGCGCCGTCGTGGCGCTCAGCGATCGGTTGCTCGTGCTGCACGCACGTGACCGCGGCAACGTCCAACATCTGGTCACGTGCCGGTTAAGTTCGAACGGCTTTCCTGCGGGCAGCCTCTTCTTGGCGTTGGGCGATGATTTGGTACCACCAGCGTTAGCTCAACCCTGGATGGCTGCGGGAGCCGTGGGTTGGTACTTGCAGAGCGTCGAAGAAGACGAAACGACCGTCGATCCGACTCCGTGGCATCGGGCGGATCCCATCCCATCGCCATCGGCGCCGATCCGCCGGTTATCCGGAATGCCTCCGTGGGACGGCTTGACCCACTGGACCCGTCGACGCGCTGGACCGTGGCCCGACCAGGGTCCTGCGGATTATCTGGACGATCTGATACTGGACCGCCGGGGCGCCGATCATTCCGCCTTTGCCGCGCTTTGGAGGATCGTCCAACAGCGCCGGCTGGTCGCGACCAGCGATCTTGTGCGCGGCGCGGTACCCGTCGTTTGTTTCACCCGGGTCCCGCTCAGCGAATGGGCCGATCGCCGTTCGTTTCGTCCCCACTTGTCACGTTGGGACTTTGAACCGTTCGGCATCCGCATCGAACGATCCTGGTTATCGGCCCTTGGCGCGCAAACTGTCCGGTACGGCGACCAGGACTTATGGGACGCCTTGCCCGAGCACCAGCGGCCCTTTTTCCAGCAACGATACACCCGTAACGATCAAGGTCAGCCGATCGACTGGTCGATCGAACGCGAATGGCGTCACCGGGGCGACGTGCTGCTGGACGATTTGCCCGCCGATTCAGCACAACTGTTCGTCCCCACCCTGGCCGACGCCCGCAAAATCTCCCGCATCAGCCCCTGGCCGGTCATCGTTCTTGAGTAGCGAAATCAGAGGAATTCGGCAGAAATATTGATGGCAGAAAAATTTTGTGCGGATGTGGGTGCCATCGCTCCCGTATTCATATTTCTGCCACTAATTTTTCTGCCCACGAAAATGGGACCGAAACAGGTTTTCCATGCAGATCGGTGCCTTTCCCGAGCTGCCGTTTCTGCCAGCTCGTTGACGATGCGTTGCGGTGTCATTCGCCTGCGTTCGTGTTGACTCGAATGATTTTGGTGTGGGCGGTGGTGCCGGTTTTGCGGCATTGGAAGTGG
>SKKK01000021.1 GCA_007121535.1 Planctomycetaceae bacterium
ACGCTTGTTGCGCTCGCAGCAGCACCTGTTGAGCCTTTCGCCGAGCCCGCTGGGAACCATCGGCCAGGATCTGCGCCACCTTTGCCGGATCGGCGGCCAGTTGGCTGCGCCGCTCGCGGAACGCCGCGAAAAACGACTCGGCCGCTTCCGCCAAGGCCTTCTTGACCTCGCCGTAGCCGAATCCACCCGCACGGTACTTGGCCGCCATCGCTTCGCGGGCCGCCGGATCGGCAAACAGACAATACAATTGGTACAAAGGGTCCGTGTCCGGGTCTTTGGCGTCTTCCATCGGTCGTGAATCCGTCACGATCCGCATGATCTTCTTCCGCATCGACTTGGCGTCCTCGAAGATGTCGATCGTGTTCTCGTAGCTCTTCGACATCTTCTCACCGTCGGTGCCGGGTACCTTGGCCGACTCTTCCAGCACCTTGGGCTTGGGCAGCACGAAGACTTCGCCAAACTGGTGATTGAAGCTGCCGGCCAAGTCGCGGCACACTTCGATGTGCTGAACCTGATCGATGCCCACCGGTACGATTTCGGCATCGTAGGCCAGAATATCCGCAGCCATCAGCACCGGGTAGGTGAACAAACCGGCATCCGCCGTCAAGCCGCGCGCCTTCTTTTCCTTGTAGGCGTGACACCGTTCCAACAACCCTAGCGGGGCGCCGGTCATCAGCAGCCAGCACAATTCGGAGACCTCCGGCACATCCGACTGGACGAACAGCGTCGCGCGGTCCGGGTCCAAGCCCAATGCCAACAAATCGATCGCGGCCTCCATGGTGTGATGCCACAAGACTTTCGGGTCGCGCACGGTTGTCAACGCGTGCAGATTGGCAATGAAGTAATACGCCTCGTTGCCGTGCTGCAAGTCGATGTACTGCCGGATGGCTCCGAAATAGTTGCCCCAATGAAACCGGCCCGTCGGCTGAATTCCTGAAAGTACTCGCATAAGATATCCGTCTGGTAACAGGTTCTCGTCTCTGAGTCGTCGTAGCGTTGGTCGGTCAGCCCACTCTCTTGATCGTGCCCACCACGTCCTGGACCGAACTAGCGCCCAATTGCTGCAGCGCCCCGGGCAGTTCGTCCAGCAGACGCATGGTCACCGCCGGGTCGTAGTAGTTGGCCGTGCCGATCTGGACCGCACTGGCGCCGGCCACAAGAAACTCCATCACGTCATCGATCGTGGCGATGCCGCCGATCCCGACCAGCGGAGTCGTCACGGCCCGGGCGACCTGATACACGCAGCGCAACGCGATCGGCTTGATGGCCGGCCCGCTCAGCCCCCCCATTACGTTGCCCAGCACGGGACGCCGCCGACGCCAGTCCACGGCCATACCCAACACGGTGTTGATCAGGCTGATCGCATCGGCGCCGCCATCGGACGCGGCTCGCGCAATGTCCGCGATGCGAGTCACGTTGGGGGTCAACTTCGCCAGCAAGGGTAGTTGAGTGGCTTGCCGTACCGATTCGATCAACTTCCGGCACGATGTCGCATCCGTCCCGTAATCCACTCCGCCCGTCACGTTCGGGCACGAGATGTTCAGCTCCAATCCTGCCACGCCCGCCGCCCGGTCCAATTCAGCAGCCATCTCGACGAATTCAGCCGGCGTCCGCCCCGCGATGCTGACGATGATCGGGGCGGTCAATCCACGGAGATACGGCAGATGGTGAGCGATAAAAGCATCCAGACCGTCGTTGTCCAGACCGATCGAATTCAATAGGCCCGCCGCCGTCTCGACCGTCCGCCACGGCGCGTTGCCCGGCCGGGGCAACTGAGTGACCGTCTTGGGCAGGATTCCGCCCAGTCGATGAAGATCCACCAGATGCTCCATCTCGCGCGCATAGCCGAACGTCCCCGAGGCCACCAGGATCGGGTTCGGCAGGCACAAACGGCCCAATTGGACTTGCATTGAAATGGCGGCCATGGTCAGTCGAGCGTGTCGAGGCTTATCCCCCTGTACCGCACGCGCTTCGCCCAAAACTCAGGCATGCCCGGCGGCCAAGGCACTGGGGTTGATCGGACAAGCCAACCAATGTAGCCGCAACGAGGCCGGATTGACAATCCGCCCCCGCCCCGGGAAATGAACCGTTCCCACGCGACCCGATCAGATGACCCCGCCATGCACTCGCTGCGGAGTCATATGACTGGGCTGATCCAGGAACCAGAACCGCTCCCACTCGTTCAACAACGCTCGGAGATCCTCCGAGGTGATGATCAATTGTTCGGTCCTGCGCACCGGATCGCCGGAGTATAGTGGGATAAGACAACCCGTACTGGAACTAAATGCCGTTACCAGTAGCGCCGTAAAGATGAGCCGACGCATCACTTGTTATCCTCCTTGAATCGGGTACGTTGACAAAACTGTTCGGCTATTCAGCCGCGATCAAACTCTTCGTACTACGCTCCATGGCGTTCGAGGTTGTGAAGTGGAAAAAACGATCCGCGTTTCAGTCGGAACCGGCCATCAGCGGCCGAGCTGCCAGTTTCTCGCCAGCAGACTCCGACATCGGTACGATCCCCGCAGCCGGGGCTTTCCCCCCGGCAGCGCTTTTTCGCGCCGTGTGATGCTTGGCCGCCGCGATCCTTGCGTCCCGCGCTTCGGCCAACATCCGGACCCGTTCTTCCATCTCCTTGCCAGGCTTGAAAGCAACGACGTACTTGGCGGGCACGTCGACACGATCTCCTGTTCGCGGGTTCCTCGCCTTTCGAGCTGCCCGCTTCTTCACCTCAAACACCCCAAAATTCCTTAGTTCGATACGCCCATCTTCAACTAGAGTCTCGACGATCGCATCGAACGTTTTCTGGACGATTTCCTTGGTCTTCAATTGTGTCAGACCAATTTCATCAGAAATCGTCTTCACGATTTCCTTTTTTGTCACGTCATAAATCTCCCATGCTGAGGGGGGGTTTGAGAACGACTTCGATCGAACTCAACAAGTGACCGCAAACGACCCAAGTGTATATGGCATAAGCACTAGAGTCAAGATCACTCACCTCAACGGGACAGCCCAATGGCCGTATGATCTCGGTGACTGTCGAGCATTTATCGGCACTTGAGGCCGATAAATTGACACAATCGCCACGATTGGAAAAGATTCTCTGATCCGATCTCATCCTTTTATCGGACGATCCGGCCGCGTCGAAGAATTCTTGCCGCAGAATCGCGTTTGGGGGCCTTTGGATTTTTGGGCGCTTCCGGTAAAATCCGGCGATTGAACTCGATCCTGATATTTTGTTTGGTTTGGGAGATTCGATGAAAGTTGCCGTTTTGCGGGAGACGTTCCCCGGCGAAAAACGGGTCGCGCTGATCCCCGCCAGCGTTCCACCATTGGCCAAAGCGGGCATCCAAGTGCTGGTTCAATCGGGTGCGGGCGAAGCTGCCGGGTACCCCGACGCTGTGTACCAGCAACGCGGCGCCGAACTGGTCGAAGATCGTCAAGCGGCCTTGGATGCCGCCGATGTGGTGCTGCAAGTCCACTGTTTAGGTGCAAATCCCGAGGCGGGGAAGCAGGATATTCCGCATTTCCGGACCGGTTTATCGGTCATCGGAATGTGCGACCCGCTCGGCGCGCCCCGGGCCATCCAGCAGATCGCAGAGACCGGTGCGTCGCTTTTCGCGCTGGAGTTGATCCCGCGGATCACGCGGGCGCAGAGTATGGATGTGCTGTCTTCGATGGCGACCATCGCCGGGTACCGCGCGGTGCTGCTGGCGGCCAGCGAGTTGCCCAAGCTGTTCCCGATGATGATGACGGCCGCCGGGACGATCAAGGCCGCTCGGGTCTTTGTCATCGGAGCCGGTGTCGCCGGTCTGCAGGCGATCGCTACGGCCAAACGTTTGGGCGCGATCGTCCATGCCTACGACGTCCGACCCGCGTGCCGCGAACAGGTCGAGAGCCTGGGCGGTAAGTTCGTGGAACTCGAACTGGAAACGCAGCAATCGGAAGATCAAGGCGGCTACGCCAAACAACTGGACGAAACATTCTACGAAAAGCAACGAGAACTGATGGCACGCGTGGTGGCCGACAGCGACGTGGTGATTACCACCGCAGCCATCCCGGGAAAACAATCGCCGCTGCTGATCACGCAAGCTGCGGTCGAAGGCATGGCGCCCGGCAGCGTGATCGTCGACCTGGCCGCCGAACGAGGCGGAAATTGCGAACCGAGTCAGGCGGACCAGCGAATCGTTCACCAGGGGGTCGTCATCCACGGACCGACCAATCTGGTGAGCGAAGCACCGTACCACGCCAGCCAAATGTACTCGAACAATATCACCCGCTTCCTGTTGAATATGGTCAAAGATGGCCAGTTGACCATCGACACGCAGGACGAAATCATACGCGATACCTGCGTGGCCCATGGTGGTCAAGTCAGCCATCCGCGAATCCGAGAACTGCTGCAATTGCCTCCCTTGGCGACACCCGAAGAGCAAACGGAAACAGCCAAAGACACGGATACCATCCCGCTAGAAGATGATGCCCCCGCGCAGGATGCGCAACAACAGGAGTAGCAGCGTTCGAGAAATAACTGTCCAATGTCCCCTCGCCCCTCGTGGGTGAGGGCAGGAGGTGCGTCAGTTATTTCTCGAACGATGCTTGGCCGCAGGGCCAGTAGTCGTATCGGTTACGAATCAAACGTTGAACAGTGGAAATCTGAACAAAAGAAATCGGAATCTGATCTTATGGATTGCCTGAAATCTTTCCTGGTCATCGCCCTGTGCCTGGTCGGCGGTTGGGCAATGGCCGATGACAATCAAGGGGCCGACCTCAATCAGGAGCCCGACCTCAATCAAGAGGCCGACCTCAATCAAGAGGCCGACGTCGATCAGGGCGCCGACGTCAATCAAGAGGCCGACGTCGATCAAGGGGCCGATTCCTCATTGGACTCGCCGCCAACGGTCGCCACGGCAGCACCTGCCACCACCACAGTCGTCGAACAGGCTGAGGCGTCAATGTCCAACATGGGACTGACGGACAATCAAGTCCGGGGGCTGATCGCCAGCCTGACGATCTTCGTGCTGGCGATCTTCGTCGGCTTCGAGGTGATCACCAAGGTGCCACCCACGCTGCATACGCCGCTGATGTCCGGATCGAACGCGATCAGCGGTATCACGCTGGTCGGGGCCGTGGTCGCCGCGGGGGCCGGAGAGGAAATCCTGGCGACTCTGCTGGGTACCTTGGCCGTGGCCCTGGCCACCATCAACGTCGTCGGTGGCTTCCTGGTGACCCACCGCATGCTCCAAATGTTTCGCAAGAAGTAGATGTTCTTCTGATATCACAGCCATCCAACGGAAGCTCTCAACGTGTATAGTTCGGTCATCGTTCCGCTTGTTTATCTGCTGGCAGCCGCCTTATTCATCTTCGGGTTGAAGAACATGTCGCACCCGCGGACGGCCGTACGCGGCAATCTGATGGGCGCGATGGGAATGCTGATCGCCGTACTGGTGACAGTGCTGGACCCCGAAAGAGTTCAAACCTACTACTTCGTGCTGGGCGGTATCGTCGTCGGGTCGGTAGTCGGGGCCGTGCTGGCTCTGAAAATTCAAATGACGGCCATGCCTCAATTGGTCGGACTGTTCAACGGTTTCGGAGGCGGCGCGTCGGTGCTGGTCGCCGGAGCCGAATTGGCGCGCACCGCTGGCGGGCAGGTCAATCCGTACGTGATGCTGACCGCCACGGCCCTTTCGGGATTGATCGGCGCCGTGACCTTCTGGGGCAGCATGGTGGCATTCGGCAAGCTGCAGGAACTGCAGATGTTCAAGAAGCCGTTCCCCATCCCGGCGCAACAACTGATCAACGCACTGCTCGCGCTGGTGCTGCTGGTGACGGCGTTGGCCATGGTGTGGGGCGCCGGCAACTACGCGGTGCTGTGCTACATCTTGATCGTCTTGCTGGCCTCGGTGCTGGGCGTCTTCCTGGTCAATCCGATCGGTGGTGCGGACATGCCGGTGGTGATTGCCCTGCTGAACTCCTATTCCGGACTGGCCGCAGCCGCGACCGGGTTCGTAATCGACAACAACGTGCTGATCATCGCCGGTTCCCTGGTGGGAGCATCGGGTTTGATCCTGACCAAGATCATGTGCAAGGCCATGAACCGTTCGCTGGGCAACGTGCTGTTCGGCGTGCTGGAGGCCGGTAGTCTGGCAGGCAGCGCGGACGAGATGTACGCCACCGTCCGCAGCACCTCGGCCGACGATATCGCCATGCTGCTGGACGGTGCTCAGCGAGTCGTCTTTGTGCCGGGTTACGGGATGGCCGTCGCCCAAGCGCAACACGCCGTACGCGACCTGGGACAGTTGATCGAAGAGCGCGGCGGCGTGGTCGAATACGCCATCCATCCGGTGGCGGGACGCATGCCGGGCCACATGAACGTGCTGTTGGCCGAAGCGGACGTGGATTACGAACAATTGAAAGAGATGGACGAGATCAATCCGACGATGGAGACCGTCGACGTGGTGATCGTGCTGGGCGCCAACGACGTGGTCAACCCGCTGGCGCGAACCGATCCGAAGAGTCCCATCGCCGGGATGCCGATCATCGATGTCGACAAGGCGCGGACCGTGATCGTGGTCAAACGAAGCCTGAGCCCCGGGTTCGCGGGCATCCCCAACCCGCTGTTCGCCATGGAGAATACCCTGATGTTTTTCTCCGACGGCCAGAAGGCCATCCTGGACGTGGTGGCAGCCATGAAGGAGCTGTAAGCGGCACGGCGCTAGCCGCCGGTGTGGCTCGAAACGTTTTTCACGTGAACGGCACGGCACTAGCCGCCGGTATGGCTAGCCGCCGATGTGGCTCGAAAACCGGCAACGAAGGATCGACGAATAAATGATTGTCGCGTTTTACGGGAAGGGATCGGCAATGCACGATAGCGAGTTCCGGCGATGGACAGCCTGAAGGAACAGCGGCCGCTGAGCGTATCAGAATTGACGCTGCAAATCAAAGCGGCGTTGGAATCCGATTTTTCATCGGTCTGGGTCAGCGGCGAACTGTCGAACGTCTCACGTCCCCACAGCGGACACGTCTACCTGACGTTAAAGGACCAGGACGCTCAGATTCGCGGCGTCATCTGGCGCAGCGTTGCATCGCAACTGGCCTTCGATCTGCGCGACGGTTTGGAAGTCGTTTGCAGAGGTGGAATCGACGTCTACCCGCCGCGCGGCGCGTACCAACTGATCATCCGTCGCATCGAGCCGTTGGGGATCGGTTCGCTGCAACTGGCGTTGCGCCAACTGCAACAGAAGCTGGCAGCCGAGGGCCTGTTCGACCCGCAGCATAAGAAGCCGTTACCCCGTTTTCCCCGCCGCATCGCGCTGGTGACCAGCCCGACGGGCGCGGCGATCCGGGACTTTTTGGAGGTGTTGCGGCGACGGTGGCGAGGCGTCGACGTGCTGGTGATCCCGGCTCGAGTCCAAGGCGAGGGGGCCGCTGCCGATCTGGTCCGCGGCATCCAAGCCGCCAACGCCTTGCCCCAAGCGCCCGACGTGCTGGTCGTCGCTCGCGGCGGCGGCAGCCTGGAAGACCTCTGGTGCTTCAACGAGGAGCCCGTGGTCCGAGCCATTTTTGCATCGCGCATCCCCGTCGTCTCGGCCGTCGGCCACGAGATCGACGTGACCTTATCCGATCTGGTCGCCGACGTCCGCGCCTTGACGCCCAGCGAAGCAGCCGAACTGGTCGCGCCGTCGGCCGAGCAGCTTCGCGAGCAACTGGCCAACCATCGTCAACGTCTATCTGCCGCCTTGCGAGGCCGAGCTGCCATGGGCCGCGCCCGCTTGGACGCGCTGGCCGGACACCGCGTATTCCGCCGACCCTTCGACCGAGTCCAGGAGTTGTCTCGCACCATCGACGAACTGGATCTGCGAGCCGGCCGAGCCATCCGTTACCTGCTGGACCGTTCCCGCGAACGACTGCAAGGCGCCGCCGGACGCCTGGAATCGCTCAGCCCGCTGGGCGTGTTGCAACGAGGCTACAGCCTGACCCTCCGCACCGAAGACCAAGCCCTGGTCACCGACCCCCGCCAGCTAACCATCGGCGAATCCATCACCACAAAACTGGCCGCCGGCACCCTGATCAGCCGCATCGAGCATAAGGAAGCCGCCGACCACTGACCGCATTTTGGCCGGTCGACCGCGTTGTGGCCGGTCGACTGCGTAGTGGCCGGTCTCCGACCGAGCCACGACCCCGATCGAAGGTCTCTCGGCGGCACAACTTCACCCGGCGTGCGGTCGGCCGGAATTCCGGAAGCCAAATGGCAAGAAGATTGGATGGCAGAAAGATGCCCCTCGGGCCTTTTCCATTCATCCTTGTCTTTCTGTCCTGCGATTTTCCTGTCCGCCTCAAGCCGGAATTGGCCGCTGCCGGGAACGCGATGGGACGGATGACAGCGTCTTTCGGGCATTTCCGGTCTGCGGTGGGTCGCCCCGAAGGGGCCGGGACAAATCAGCCCGGGGCAGAGTGAAGCGCCGCCCCGGGTGGTGGTGGCAATTGGTCCCCAAGCCCTGAAAGGGCGGCACAGACTTGGACAATCTGGCGTTGCCCTGCATCAAGTGCAATTTGCATAAGGCTACCAATGTCGCCGGATATGATCTGGACACGGGAGCATTGACGGGACTTTATCACCCGCGTTTTCATCTTTGGGAACAGCAATAGGTGCCACCCATTTATCAAGGCTCCATTTGTCAAGGTCCCCTACTTTGACCAACCGTGTCACTTTACTAGTGATTCTGTCGGGCCCCTTCAAAACGGCAAAGATTGCGACGCCAGTTCAACGCTCGTCGGCACTCGTTCCAAAGACGAACGAGACGATGACCAGACGGCAGTCTTCGAAGCTCGGATTTCCTCTACGAAACCTGATGTTTGGGAGTACGTCATGGCCAGCAGATGAGTTGGACGAGTCAAAGCCACGAACGTTAGCCGCCGCTCTGTCTCGGCATCCGTATCAGCGAAAGTTGCCGGAAGCAGGTCCGCCCACATCAGAACCACGACCTGGTATTGCAGCCCCTTAGCTGAATGAATCGTCTGGACCTTGATACCAGGGTGGTTGACGTGGTAGCGACTGGCGTGGGTCTCATGCAACCACTTAGCGGGCGACTGTCGTTGCAACTCGCGAAGGAATTCACCAGTGAAGTAACCGCGTCGCCTGCGTTCAAGACGAGGGTATAGAATTCCGATGTTCTCCGGCGCCATCGGGCGGTCGAGGGATTTCGAACACCAGCGTCCGTTAAGCAGTTCACCGACCCAATCGACGACCTGGCGGCATTCTTCCTGCCAATTTGAGCACCGGGTCAGTAACGGCACTTGGCCTTCACGCACTGCCGAATCTGCATGCACGGGGATCGTTTCGTCAGCAGAGTCGTCCTCGTTGTTTTTCGCTGGAGTAGCAAAGAGTTGAGCCGTTCGTAAGATCTGCTTAGTATTCCGATAGTTGCGATGGAGGTCGAAGTCCTTCGAAACGGTGCGGCCTCGCGCCTTGATTCCCAAGGAACTCCAAGTAATGCCCGTCCTTCGATATAGGCTTTGATTGGCGTCTGACACAATGACCAAGTCGCCGTCGTTCGGATCTTTCATTGCTTCGAGAGCCGCACGGAACCACGTGGAGTGAAAATCTTGCGCCTCATCGATCAACACGGTGTCGAAGCGGCCAACATCTCCGTAGCCTTCCTGCAGCCGCTTCAGCAATCGCTGTCCCAACGCCTCATCGGTCTCAGGGTGTTGCCGGCATATTCCGTTCTTCTTGGCCCAGCCATCGAAATGACAGACCTCCACGTTCCGTAGGTCTCTTAGGCGATGTCGCAAGTAAGCGCTGAGCGCCACGTTGTAGCACAGGAGCAGACAGTCTGCTGGTGGTTTTCGGCTGGCCAGCAACCGTGCTCGAGCCTGCAAAAGTAGGGTTTTCCCGGAGCCGGCAACGCCATAGATGATGCGGTGACCGGAGCCAAGGCTGGCTGCGTGACGCTCTTGACGCAGATCCAACGTCAATAGCACATGGTCGTCAGAAACCGACGAGGACTCGGTCTCCGGCCAACTAATCTCCGGGTGAATCACCGCGCGCAAGAGGCGGACATCTTCTTGGCAGAGGGGCTGAAACGGCCAAAATGGTTCGAAGTAGCGCTTAACTCGTGCGACAATCTCTTCCGACGCTAGATCCTTCCAGTCCTCCAATTCGTCTCGCGCGATTACCCGCTGGGCCGGGAAAATGCGATCCAGATCACCGTGCTGATGTGTCTGAAGCTGGTCGCGCGTGATATTCGAAAGCACCGCCAGGTGGCCGAATGGAAATCGAAACCGGCCCTCATACGGTTCAGACGCTTGGAGCAGTCTTTGCAGTTCAGGGGTCTGCTTGCAGCGGTCCATCAGGCGAAACATGTACTCCCTGGCCTGACGGATCGGATGAGCCTGCGAAGTTGCGATGCCAGAGCGATCCCGAACTTGCACGTCGTTGTTATTGGCCGCCAGGATGTATGTCGGATACCAGCCTTTGACTTCAATCACGAGTAGGCCAAGGCAAGGGCAAAGGACGACGAAATCCGGGTAACGTTCAGCAATGGCTGGCTCGTAATAGACGATACAATCGTCAGGAAGATGTTGCAGGATGCTGAAGACTCTTTTTTCGCCTGCGGAGGCACCGTCGGGCATTCTGTCGGGGATCATTTCGGCCATCGTTCAACTGCTTCCAGGGGATTGTTCATCTTTGCTTACAGCGGTCGGGATATGATCTTCCAGGCGGATCGGGTCTTCCTAAAAGGTAGATCACACATCAGTCGGGGTCAAATGGCCGTAACCATCAAACAGGTGTGGGTATGGTGTCGCCGCCACCTCGGCACGATCCTCCGGTCACAACGTGTTGCCGCCCGCCGCGCCGTTCAATCTTGCTGTCCCGCATAACAAGAACCGGAAGAGCCGTAGGACAGCACAAGGCCAAGTTTTCAACGGGCCACTCCCGGCCCCGTTCGCTTGCCCCCTTCCGCCGGGGCCTGTCTTGCGGTTTCGTTCGCGGCGAATTAGATTCTCATGCTGAGTCGTATTCA
>SKKK01000541.1 GCA_007121535.1 Planctomycetaceae bacterium
TTCGATGACGTGCGTGCCGGTGGCGTCCGTCCACTTGCGCGGCTCGTTCTCCGGTGAAGACTCGGGTATCCAGTACGGCTGGAACAGGTGCTCGGGAGCCAGTTGGATCTCGTCGCGGGTCACCACCTTGTCCCAAGCGGTGGTCGTCCAACCTCGAGGCCGCAGTTTGACCCGACCGTCCGGATACAACTCCAAAATGTCGGCGGGGACCCAACGGTTGCGGTTCAGAGATTGGACGATCTGGCCGACGTACAAGGGCGTGTCGGCCGTGACGACCCGGGCCGTGGATTCCACGCTGCCGGGGCCTTTGTATCGGCGGTCCAATTCGCCTCGCAGCCGGTACTCGGGCGACCACTGCAGCAGGGCCCGATGAGCCGCCTCGCGGACCGGCCGGTCGGCGTGGGACAGCGCCCGCCGGATCGCCTCGGCGATCTTCGCATCGGGTTGTTGCGGATCCTTTTCGGCCAATTCCTCCAGCGCCTGACTCAACGCGGCGGTGTCGCTGCCGTCGAGCGCCGTCAACATGGCCGCTCGCTCGTCTTCGGTCAACGGGGCTTCGGCTTGACGCTGTTGTTCGGCTTTGGCTCGGGCCAGTTCGTCCGCCCTCCGCTGATGTTCGGCCAGCCGCTCCTGCCTGACTGCTTGGAGTTCGGCGAGTTCCGTGTCGTTCAGGCGGCGGTATTCGATGGCGATGGGCACCGTTATCTGCTGGTTGTCCTTGGTGATCACCAGCTTGTGTTCCATGCGGAGGGACTCGGACACGTGCTCCTTGCGGCAGAACTGCCAGGTGCCACTACCGGAAAGTACGAAACTCACTTCGCCCTCGACCGGCGCCGGCGACTTGAGTTCGTACGTTTTGGCCACGGTGACCAGCGGACCTTGCGAGGTAGTGATCTCGTACGTTCTCGATTCGGTGGCAGCCTGAACCGTCTGGTCCTGCATCCCGCGGCCGAACGGATCGAACGGGCCGAACATCGGTCGGAGATTGCTGCGCTGGTCTTTCTCTGCGACGGCCGCTTCTGTCGTGATCTCCCATTGCGAGGCCATCGGATCCGGCAAGGGTTCGAACGGCAGCAGCGAGACGTTTCCGATCAGGTACGGCAGGTGCGAATCGCCTTTGATGCTGACGATGTTTCCCGTGGAAGAAATCGTGATCTCGTTGGTGGTCTGCTCGCTGCCGCGGAAATCGCTGCGCGAGAACGGGCCGCGCGGCGGGCCCGGTGGACGGAACGGAGGGAAACGCCGGCTGGGCCGGCCTTCGCTCTTCCACCTCGTTGAATTTGCCAAGCCGCCTTGGTAAGTGATCCGGCGGTTGTCGCGTTCGACCGAATTGACGGTGTACTGGATCATCCCCTGATAGGTTTCGGTCCGGTCCGGAAGTTCGATGACGACCTTGGCGTTGTAGGCGAACGTCTGGCCCACCTGCCAATCGTAGCGGAGCGGCATTTCTGCCGGCTCGGCCGCGACCGTCGCAGCGGGTGCTTCAGGAACCGGCGACGGCGTACCTCCCGATGGGGGCGGCAACATCCAGAGGGCGACAGGGATCAGCAGACAGACCAGCAGAACCGTCATGGCAGTACTCCAGAAGAACAACGAAACGCGTCGCACGGGACTTCCCGCGATGGATTTGGGCAATGCGGCCAACTTCGGTTGTTCCAGATGCGCGAGGCACTGCTTGAGCAAACGTTGGACTTCGGCGGCGGATTGGTACCGGTCTTGCGGCCGCTTGGACATCAGACGGCCGATGATGCGCTCCAACCAAGGCGGAACGTCCGGATGCACGTCGCGTGGCGAGGGCGGAGTATAATCGGTGATTTTTCGCAGCACGCCGTAGCTGGTTGCTGCCTGAAAAGCCGGGCGGCCGCAACTGCATTCGTACAGCACGCTGCCCAGGCTGAACAGGTCGCTGCGGAAATCGAGCGGCTGTTCGGCGGTCTGCTCGGGCGACATGTATTGAGGCGTGCCCAGCAACGTGTCGCGTTGCGTCAGGCGGACGTCGTCGACCGCGCGGGCCAGGCCGAAGTCGGTCAGCACCACCCGGTCGATTCCCGCTTCCAGCAGGATGTTCGCCGGCTTGACGTCGCGATGGATCAGGCCCTGCTCGTGCGCGGCGGCGAGTCCTGCGGCCACCTGCGATCCGATGCGCAGCGTCTCGCGCAAACCCAGCATCCCGACCGACGCCAAACGTTGTTGCAGCGTCTGTCCGCTGACCAGATGCATCACGATGTACGGCGTCCCCTGCCAAGTGGCGACGGTGTGGATCGCGATGACGTTTTCGTGGATCACGGCGGCGGCGGCGCGCGCTTCGCGAAAGAACCGTTCCCGCGCGGCGGCACTCGACGCGAAGTGCGGCGCCAGCAATTTGATCGCCACGTACCGGTTGAGTGTCGGATCGTAGGCTTTGAAGACAATTCCCATGCCACCGGACCCCAGCACGCCCACGATCTCGTAACTGCCGATCCGGCCCAACATCCGGGGATCGTCCGTGGGACCCAGCAGGCTCCTGTAGTACGCAGCCCGTTCCTCGCAAGCCGCGTCCGCCGCAAACCGGTTGTCGTCACGCGGGTCGCAGGGCGCCGCTCGCGATTCGCCCAGCGACAGACGCACCGCGCTCCAATCCGCCGGGGACGCGCAGGCCTGGTCCATCGCCTGACGACAGGATTCGCATTCGTCCAGATGTTCTTGCAGTGCGCGTGCTTCCTGGGGGTCCAGGCGATTGTCGAGAAACGCTTCGATCCAGTCGGATTGGCACGCGTGGTGCTTGCTGTTCATCGGTTTTGCCCTTCGCACTGGTCATCCAGGCCGTGGATTCGTTCCTTCAGTCGTTTCATCACGCGGCTCTTGGCCATGTAGACCGCACCGATCGACTTACCCGTCCTCCGAGCGGCCTCCGAAGCGGGCAGTGACTCGATCGCCGTCAGCCAAAA
>SKKK01000456.1 GCA_007121535.1 Planctomycetaceae bacterium
CCAAGGGTTCGCACCCCTTTCCAGGGGTTTGCACCCCTGGCTACATCATGTCGTCCGCTACGCGGACTAGGATTCTTTTATAGCATCGGCAGGTATACGTACATCCCTAACACATCGGGTGGTCGTTGGGGTTCGACGGCGTGGCGGACTAGGTGCGGTGGGCGGCGGTGCGAACAGGGCCCGTCTTGTTACCGCCTCGAATTTTCAGCGTCCCTTCCCAAGGGTCTGACCGCAGCCTTGGGTCGAACATCGACCGGTCCATCGTAGACGGTGCCGCGCGAAAATCGAATAGCTCCAACCAAGCAGATGCGATACGAGCGGCAACCGGCTGATCCATACCAGCGGGCCACAACCGACCGCCGTATAGATGCGGCGAAACACTTCGACGCCCGTCAGCCACGTTCCGTCCGGCAGACGACCGTGGATTTCTGCCATCAAGGCGTCTTGAGTCTTGCCGACGCGGGACGCCTGAAATTCGGGGGCGCTGATATCGGTCATCTTCAGCTTGCCGCGACGATCCCAACGACGCACCATGTCGATTTCACGTCGGCACAACGGACAAGCACCATCAAAGAATATTTCGATCTCGAACGTCTGAGCATTCTTTTGAATCATCGAGCGTCTCCCGTGGCAGATTCGTTAATCTTTCACTTTATAGACGTGCGGCAAGTCGTTTCAAACGCCGAGTTTGCCGGTGTTTCGGCACGTCGGCCAACAGCATCCGCCCGCAGGGTTTCACGGATCGTCATACGGTGTCCGGCATCGAGACGATTCCGCGAGAAGCCGAGAGTTCGGCCGAAAAAAATCTTGTTTTGCGTCACCGCGCTGGCATGTTTGGTTGTCTCGCGAAGGAAACCGAAACCGAAGAAATGCGATTTGAAAAGGGAGGGCAATCATGCAAACTCCACCGGGCTTTCGCACGGGAGCGACCGACGGCCGTTCGCCGATCGCCGCTCCGCTACACCGGACATTCGTCCAAGTTGAAACGGTGATTTTGCCTGGACTGAACTCTTTGCCACAAAGGAGGATACCGCTCGCTCGATTCCCTCGCAGGAAATGTTGTGAAACGGATCGCCGAAGGAGGTTCCAAGCTGTTGGTGGAAACCTGACCAAAATAGGACTTGGCGCTCGTTGTCGAAAACGATTCTCCGCACAGCGCTAGTCACAGCCCATTGCGGGCAACAGCGGCAGAAACCGACCGCTCACCGATCCAGGTGGTCCACTCCCTAATCTCCCAACGATGTCAACAGCCCTCGTCGGCGAACAATTCGCCACGAGGGCTGTTTTCTTTGGCAGTCGATTCTTCCAACAAATGCAAGACCAGATGCAAGAACCCATCGTCATCGATTCTTGCCAAGTCCCCCGTCTCGAACCAGCCCTCACAGATGACCCGTTCCGTCGCCTCGGACCGATTCCAATAGCCGAGCATGACGTTGGGACCTTGGATCTGCAGCATGCCCGTCTGGTCGATCCCGAGCGGGTCGCCCGTCTGCGGATCGACAACGCGTGCGGCAACGCCGGGCAACGGGCGGCCTACCGAGCCGTTCCGGCAGGTGACCTGCCAGGCGATCTGAGGCTGCGGCGGTACGTTCATGGCCGCGATGGGCGACAGTTCGTCGCGGACGTACATCCCGTAAGGACGAACGCCAAATCGCTGCTCGAAAGCATCCGCCAACGCCGCGTCGGGCGCACCGGCAGTCAACACCATGCGCAGTCGATCTCCCCGACCCGTCGCCGAACCGGTCGGTTGCATCGTGGGCGACACATCCACGGCGGCTTGTAAACGCTCGGTTCGCGCGACCAGGATCGTCGCCAGGCTGCGTGCCCTGGACAGAGTATCATCATCGGCGCGAGTGGTTCCGCTGGCCAAGACGACGCCGTGGTCGCGCAACAGTCCGGACCACACTCCCAAAGTCCATCCCAATCCGCTGGAAAACGATTCGAGCGTCATCAGCCGGTCGTCGCGTTTCACGAACAGGGTCTCGCAAAAAGCGTTGACGTTCGAAGCGACGTTCCCGTGAGTCAACTGGATGCCCTTGGGGTTTCCGCTTTCATCTTCGGAAAACAAGATGGCCAGCAACCGATCCGGGCTCGTTCGCCTGACGCGAAACCAGCGTTCCAGCAGCGCAATAGGGACGACTCGCGATTGGAACCAAGCGGCCAGATGATCCCACTTGGTGGCTTGTGCCAGGAGTGCATCGGTCACGTGAGCGCCCGCAGCCGGATCGCCGGTCCATTCTTGGCGGGATCGAACGTCGACCAACACGGGGACGTCCCCCAGCGCGTTCAATGCAGCGGCGACCTTCGTGGGCCGGGCGACGTCGACGACCGCTACCGTCCGCCGATCCAATGCCAAGGCGGCATGGATGGCGACGGTGTCCATCGTGGGCGGCATTGCCACAGCGATCGTCTCGGCATCCGCCGGAAGATGCCTGTGCAACAGACGACGCCACAACAAGGCGAGTCGAAGGACTTGACCGCCGGTCCAGCCCTGGCCCTCGGGATCGATCCACTTGATGCGTTTCCGGTGGCGACGGCACATCCGCAGCCATTGCCGAGCCGGTAACGGAGGATAGTGCTCGCGTCGCCGAGCCGCTCGGCTGGTCAACTGCTGGACCGCTTCGCGGACGCATTGGACATCAGGCGGATCGTAGATCGGCTCGCCGAATTCGACCGAGATCGCCAAGCGGCGGAAACGGGGCCATTTGCGGAAGAATCGCCCATCGCTGAACGTCAACAGGCTACCCCACAGTCCGTGACAAGCCATGGGAAGCACCGGTACCCCCGTGCCCTTTTGCATCGTGAGGAAACCGCTGTTGAAGCCCAGAATCTGGTTGGTTCGGCTGATGCCTCCTTCAGCAAATACGTGGATGACTCGTCCATTCTGCAGCAACTGACGAATGTGACGAATCGTGTGCAACACCGAACGCCGATCGTTGGGTGCGAAACCGATGACGCCCCCATCGCTGGTCAATCGCCGGACCAGCGGATTCTTCAAATTCGCTCGGTCGGCCACCATCACCACGCGTCGCGGCGTGAGATAGCCCAACAGCAGGCCGTCGATCCAACTGATGTGATTCGAGACCAAGATCGCGCCGCTGCCTTGAGGCACGTTTTCACGTCCGTACACTCGCACCCGATAAAACAATGTGATCAAGCCACCGAAGATCACCCGTACCAGTGGCAACGGGATCAACCAAGCGATATAGACCATCACACCCAAGGTCAGCAGGCCGCAGACCAGGAAGATCTGCCGAGCGCTCAATCCCAACGGACTGGCCAGAAACCAGAAAACTCCCGTCGCCAAAAACATGCCGGAAAAGGCCAGGAAGTTGTACGCTGCCAGGACGCGACCTCGTGAATCGTTCGGCGATCGCTCTTGTAGAAAAGACAGCAGCGGGATGTCGTACAGACCGGCAGAGACGCCCAACCCCAGCAGCCAGAGGCAGGCCCAGGCGTAGGGCGCCGACAACGGCTCGCCGGTACCCTTGGGAACGGTGGTCAGCAGCAGCAGCGAGATACCGATCCCCGCGGCTCCGATCGGTGTCAAACCCACCTCGACGCGGCCCCGCGACCAGAGCCCGGCCAGCACCGCGCCCAGCCCGATGCCCAGCGTCAGCATGGCCAGCAGAAAACCGACGTACTCCTGATCGACCACCAGTTCCGGGCGCGCGAATTTGTCGATGTTCGACTGAGCCAACACGGCCATCGCCCAAAAGTAGGCACTGCCCACCGCAGCCAACAACAAAGGTCGATTGGCAATCAAGGCGCTCAGATCGCGATACGTCTGGGCCGCCGGGTTCCAAGGGATGGGCCGTTTCGGGTTGGCAGGCTTCAGATGCCCCATCAACAAACTGGATATCCAGCCGAGAAGCGCGACACTCAACAGCGCCGTGGCCGAAATCCACCAGTGGTGCTGACCGGGAAACACGTCGGCGACGGCGTTTTCTGCGTGGCTTCCGGGCGTGGTCCAACTATATAAGAAACCGCCCACCACCATGCCCAGGATCACGGCCAACATGGTCGTGATGCCCACCAGGCCGTTGGCAGCCGAGATCCGGTCATGTCGCACAATCTCGGGGATGCAGCCGAACTTCGCTGGACTGAAAATGGCACTTTGTGCTCCCATCAAGAACAATGCGACCAGCATCAGCATGATGCTGCCGTTGATGATCGCCACGATGCCCAACACCATGATGGCGATCTCGGCCACCTTGCAGCCGATGATCACCGCCCGCTTGCTGAAACGGTCTGCCAGAAATCCGGCAGGCGCCGTCAACAACACGAACGGCAGCAGAAACAACGCCCCTCCCAACGCCAACGCTCGGTCCTGACCGATCAGATCCTTGCCGATCGGGATGACCAGCCAGCGGAACATGTTGTCGTTCAACGAGACCAAGAACTGGGTGACCAGCAAAGCCAGGAAGCTGCGTGAAAGCAACCCGTTTTCTTGGACGGCGGGTTTTGCCGACGGTCCTATTTTTGCCGACTTGTCGGTCGTCATGGCTGAGGGGATTCCGGATACAACAGGTGAGGTTGTCGTAGCTGCTGGAACTCCAGCAGATCGGCTTGCCAATCGTCGATCAACGACTCGACCGATTCCGTGCGGATGCGACGGTGCAGGTCGGGGATGCCCATCAAGCGCGAAGCGAAACTGGTGACCGTCACCTGCTCGGGGTATAGCTCGCAAAAGGCTTTGAGCATGACCAGCCCGGTCCGCACCGGCTGGAACGTGTCCGGGTCCGTCACGTGGACCTGGACGCCACCGCAAAGCTGACCGGCATGATCGTCGAACGTGGGAGTGAACCACGCCTCGCGAAAGCGCACTCCCGGCAATCCGGCATCGTTCAGATGTGCTGCGACGTGATGCGGTTGGACGAACGGAGCGCCGATCAGCTCGAACGGTCGCGTGGTCCCCCGACCTTCGCTCAGATTCGTCCCCTCGAAGATGCACGTGCCCGGATACACGGTCGCCGTGTCCAGCGTGGGCATGTTGGGCGAAGGCATGACCCAAGGATAACCCGTGTCCACGAAACGAGTCGACCGAGTGTAATCAGGGACGCGAACGACGGTCAGATCGGCTCGGTTCGTTGCCCAGGCTTCGTTGACCAAGGTGGCGATCTCGCCGACGGTCATGCCGTGACGGGTCGGAACGCCGAAGGGCTGGCCGGACCATATCGGTCCGATCAGACCCGCGTTCAATCGCGTCGGAGCGCCTTCGACGTGAGCCAGTCCGATCGGGTTCGGCCGGTCGAAAATGACCACCTGCGTGTTTTCAAGCGACGCAGCCTCCATGGCGCTGACCACCGTCCAGACGAACGTGTAAAACCGTGCGCCCACGTCCTGCAAGTCGCACAGCAACACGTCGATTTCGGCCAACTGCTCGGGCGTCGGGATGCGTCGCTGGCTGTACAGCGAATACACGGGCAGCCCCGTCGCGTCGTCCTCATAGTCCTCGACCTTCTGCCCGGCTTGGCGATCTCCTCGCAAGCCATGTTCCGGGGCAAAGAAGCAGACCAGGGTTACCTGCGGACTGGCGTGCAAACGATCGGCCAGGAAGCGGAATTCAGCATCCACACTGCTGTGGTTGGTCAACAAACCGACGCGTTTGCCTTCCAGCGTCTGTAGAAGCTCGGTGAACTGACGCTCGATCGCCGGCGGCGACGGAATCGATGCGAACTGCCGTTCCACGGCCGCGCGAAATTCGCGGCGGACACGGCCGATCTGCTGGTTGTCACGCGTGGGGTGAACGCGGTTGCTCAACAGCACGATGTAACGCTGACGGCGCAGGTCCAACTGCAGCGAGGTACCGGTGAAACCGGTGTGGCTCAGGATCTGGCCTCCGCTGTCCGGCACGATGTTCCAGCCGACGGCTCGCTGCGTATTGCCGACCCGACGAGGCTCAAAGAACTGGTCGACCACCTGGCGTGGGAACAAACAGCTTCGCCCCTGAGCCGCCCGGAGCAATTCGGCAGCCAATTTCCCCAGATCTTTGGCGGTGGAGAATAACCCGGCATGTCCCGTCCGGCCCTCGCCGGCTCGCGCGTTTTCGTCGTGAACCACGCCATGCACGAATTCACCGCTGTCAGCATCTTCTTCCGTCGGCGGAATCCGAGGCAGCAGTTCTGCCGGCGGACAACGCCACGTGTCGGACATCTCCAAAGGATCGAATACCAATTCGCGTTCCAATTCGGGCAGCGATCGACCGCCGGCCCGCGCCGCGACTTCGCCCGCGATCATCAAACCGATATCGCTGTACCGATGACTTTCGCCCGGCTCGGCCACCAGCGGAACTTGGCAGGCGGCTGCGATCAACTCGGCGTACGAATCCACCTCGCGATAGAACGGTCGCCAAGGTCCCAGCCCCGAGCTGTGCGTCAGAAGCTGCTCGACCGTCACCCGCTGGCGCTGCGCCCGTTGTTGAGGATCATCGATGTCGGCCACAAATTCAGGGATCCACCGACTGACAGGATCGTCCAAGCGGACCTTTTCCAAGGCAACCAAACGCATGAACACAGCCGTTGTGCCCGCCACTTTCGTCACGGACGCCAAATCGTAGATCGCATCCAACGTCACCGGCGTGCGGCCGCTGTAATCGTGGTGACCGAACGCAGCGGTCCACAAGGGCTGATCTTCGGAACCGACCTGAAAGGTACACCCGGGAAACGCGCGGCCTTCGATGGCCGTGTGCAATACCCGCTGGCACTCTGTGGCGTCGAATGCCCAGAGCGCTGTGGTCGTCAACAGCAAGAACGGTAAACCGATCATTTGCAATCGCCTCTTGAATCGCATGCATTCTGACGGCACCAACGTCCGTTTGGCAACCGCTGCCAAGACAAGTCGCATCATTGTCGCTGTGCGCGACGCAGCAGGTTCTTCGCCTTTTGCGCGACTTCCGCATCGGTGGCCACAGCGGCCGCTTTCTCCATGACGGTGGCAACCGCCGCGGGTTGGGCGTTGACAATCTTTTCCGCGATCGTCACTGCGGCGGCAGCCGCCGCCTGCTGGACGGCGGGGCGATCCAGTTGTTCCGCTGCGATCTGCAACCCGGCGAGCGTCGGATAGCGTCCCAGCACTTCCAGAGCCAAGCGGACCTCGTCGGGTCGTCTTGCGGCTTCGATCGTCCTGCGGCACATCTCAATCCGCTCGTCCAACGGCACATCCAGTTGCCGGGCGATGCGGATGTATCCTCGCAGCGTCCGCACGCGGTACTTCTCGGGGCCGGTCTTCGCCAATTCCAGCAGGACCGGGGCCGCATCGGCCGTAATCCACTCGCCCAGCACACGGGTTGCCGCGTCCTGGATTTCATCCTCGGGGGCTCGCGCTGCCGCCGCAATGCCCTCCAGCGCGCGATCGCCACCCAGTACACCCAGCAGACCGAGCAGGTCGACCCTTGCCGCCATCGACGCCTCGGGCATCCGCTGGATCAGCAATTCGGCCGCCACATCGCGATCCGGCATCCGCAGCAAGGCCGTGTCGAGCGCCTCTTTGGCAGTGGCAGTCGCGTCGGCCGTTGTTGGCGCGACCAGACGATCGATCAATGCCGGCAATTGCTCCAAGCCGATCGTCAACCCCAACGCTCGCATCGCCGCCGTCCGCACCCGTCGATCCTGGTCATCGGCCAACTGCAACAACGAGGGCAGAGCGGAAGCGATCCGCCGCAACCCGGCCAACTCGATCAGCACCAGTCGCTGGTCGCCCGAGCTATCGGCGATCAGTTCGCCCAGCCGAGCATCGACATCGTCGCCCGGCAGGTCTGCCAAGCTGGTCCGCGCGGCGGCCGACAAGGCCGCGTCCTCGGCCGTGGCTGCCTCCAACAGGACGCCAATTGCGTCGGCATCGCCGACTTGTGCGAGCACCTCGACGGCTGGCAGTCGAACGTCGGAAGTTTCACTGCCGGCCAGTTCCAACACCACGGGCAAGGCGGCGGGCTGACCCAGATCGCCCAGCACGTAGACGATCAGCTTCCGACGTTGTGTCGGCAGATCGCTGAACGCGTCGATCAATGCCTCAGCCACCTGCGGGCCGCCCAGTTCGTGTGCCATGCCCAGCGCGACAGCAAATCGGTCGGAATCTTCGTCCGTCAACAGTTCCACGACCAAGGACAACCCGTCGGCGCCTCGAGCGCGAATCGCGCCATGCAGAGCGGCCGTCGTGTAATGCGGCGCCAGTTCGGCTTCGACCAAAGCGTCGTACAATTCGATTGCTTGCTCCGTAGCCCCTTCCGCCAGCAGCAAGTCGCCGGCACTCAGGCTGGCGTCGACCGCAGCGGACTGCAAGGCCGGTTGGTCCGCGATCGCTGCCAGTACCACTTCGATCGCTTCGGCGGTCGCCAGACGTCCCAAGGCAGCCAGCGCTGCGGCAGCCACCTGTTGATCGGAATGCGTCGTCAATCCCTTCAGCGACTCCATCGCTTCCCGATCGCGTCGCACGCCGATCGAATTGATCACGCCGACCAGCAGCAGGCCGTCCAGATCGTCCAAGGACGATCGTAAAGCCTGATCGACAGCCGGGTCCGGATTGGGTTCCAGGCCAAACCGGGCGTAATGGGCCAACTGCGGGTCGGCCAGCAACTCGGCCAAGACGGGGATACAATCCTGGCCGCCGATCACGGCCAGCATTTGGCAAGCCTTGGCTTTGTCGAACAACGGGGCATCGGATTGGAGAATCTCGATCTGGCGGGCCTCGTCGCCCTCCGAGGGCGGCGGTTGTTGAGCCAGCAGAGCGGCGGCTGGGGCGGCCAGCAAACAAAAGGCCACGGTCCAAACGAATACGTATCTTGCGAACATGGGTGGTGATCTCCTCGATTGAGTTTGGGGCACGTTCAGGGGTCGGGAGTCGTTTTCGGGGAAACGGCCTCCCACGTGGATCGTCGTTGCTCGAAAACGACTCCCGACCCCCTTTCGGTTTTGGCTAAATCCGGTACGGCTCTCGCATCGCGCGGCTGCGCATGCGATTGGCTTCCTGGTCGTCGAACTCATGCGTCGCCGGATCGTATTTCAACGTCCGACCCAACTGCCAAGCGATATAGGCCGAATGGCACACAATATGCGACTGGGCCGCCACGTCCGAATTGGCGTTGGCGGGCCTGCGCGTCTTGACGCAATCCAGGAAGTTGCGGACGTGAGTCGCCGGATCCGTTCCCCTCATCGTAAACACGGTACGCTCGGTCCGCAGCGATTCCGGGTAAATGGCAAACTGGCCGCTGTCGCCGGTCTCGATCCAACCTTCATCACCTTCGTAGCGGACGCTGCACGTGCCCAGCCCCATCCAGCCGCTGTCGCGCATGACCAGTTTCAACCCGTCGGCATAGGTGCAAATCACGCCGGAACCTTCCGGAGTGTACTCGACCGGCGTCGTGTCATCTTTCTGAGCCGCCCATTGGCACAGGTCGACCGTATGCGAGCCCCATTCCAGGATGCCCCCGCCGTGGAAATCGAAGTGGCCGCGCCACCGACCGGCCACATACTGCGAGTTGTAAGGACGCCACGGGCACGGCCCCAGCCAGGCGTCCCAATCCAATTCCTCCTTCGGCGGTTCGGGCTCGGCGGGCAGCCAATCGTGGCGAGTCGGCGGGTTGAGAGTATTGGCATGAACCGTATGCAGCTTGCCCAATTTGCCGGTAGCCACCAGATCGGCGGCAAAAATAAAGTTGCCGATGCTGCGTCGCTGGGTACCGGCCTGATAGATCAAGCCGTAACGGCGAAATACGTCGGCCAACGCTTGGCTTTCGGCGATGGTCATCGAACACGGCTTTTCGCAAAACACATCCTTCCCCGCTTTGGCCGCGATGATCGAAGCCATCGCATGCCAGCGGTCACCCGTGGCGATCAGCACCGAATCGATATCCTGCCGGGCAAGCATTTCGTGCATGTCGCGGTAGGTGGCACAGTCGTTGTTGCCGTGGTGCTGGTCGGCCATCTGCTTGATGGCATCGCGGCGATTTCGGCGAATATCGGCGATCGCCAGGAACTGTACGTCGGGGTTCGACAGGAAGCTGCGCAGCACGCCGGCCCCCCGGCCACCCAATCCAAGGCCTCCCAACGTGACCCGCTGGCTGGGCGCCAATATGCCGTCACGGCCCAGCGCCGACGCGGGCAGCACCGTAGGCAGCGCCAACGCCGCGGCGGACCCGGCCGCAGCACGCAGCACCTGCCGACGCGATCGTTTGATCGTCGAGTCCAACATCATTACGTCTCCTGAACATGGAAATCGGAAGGATTCGTCAAAGCATGTCCTCAATGCTCAACACGCCCATGATATCGGCAAACTCGGTGGGAAGTAACATGGGGCAGAGGCGAATGAGGGTTTCAAGATGAGCGACCGAGAGGCTAGACTGCGATCGTGGACCCCGATCGTTCGAACCGGAGCAACTCGAGCCATTCGTCTTCCGGGTCCGAATGATCGGCCGGCTGGTACTCCGCGAACCATTCGTCGACGGCGATCCGGTCGATTGACAAAATCCTGCGTCGTCCAACGCCGGAACCTCTGTGGCCGGCTCCAGGTCGTAAGACGGCACCACAACCCGATCGGTGCCGAGTAGATGATCGTCCCGCAAGTCGGAAACCTGCGGATCATCCCAAGTGGCAACCTGACCCAAGACATCCTCACGACGGGTCGTGACTTCCAGCGTTTGCGCTTCGCCCTCACCCTGAAATCCACCCTGCGGGCTGTTTAAACGGTTGATCACCAAGAGTGCGTCGGCCGGCGTCAGATTGCCATCGCCATTGGTATCCCAGAACGGCGGCGGCGGAGTACTACTGCAGCGTCTCGTAGTTCGCCGAATTCGCCAAGTCATGCTGATTCAAGTTGTACTTGTCCACGAACCGGTTGCTGCCGTCCAGAAGGAACACGTCGCGGATCGACATGTTCCAGAGATCCACCGAGGCATCTCCACGGCCGTTGCCATCCGCGTCAGAATCTTGGAGCAAGGGGATATCGCGCCCGTTGGTCGCCGTCGCGTTGCCCGG
>SKKK01000639.1 GCA_007121535.1 Planctomycetaceae bacterium
CCGGCAAATCACCCTTCCGCCGACGCGGGGTCGGCGGTGAGGGTCCGACGCGTCGCCATGCCGCCGTTTGTCGCCCCGCGCGAGGATGTTCGGTTTCGGCGCCGTCGACGAGGGTCCGGTTCGGTCCATGAGGGCGAAGTTTGGGTCGTTACGTTCCCGATCATACGGACGGCGCGCGTGATTCAACGACTTCCAAGACCCGGATCGCAGTTCCGAGGCAAGCAGTGGTCGCGGTCGATCACCTGCCGTCGACTGCCCGTCCCCACCGATCAATCCCGTTCCGTCGTTGCGCAACGGTTCAGATGCCCACGGCTTGTCCGTGGCAGTTTCACGCTCATGGCTACCTCGACGGCACCACGGTTCCCTGTGAAGATGCCCACGGCTTGCCCGTGGGAGCTTCACGTTCGGTGCTCGGACCACGTGCGGCTCCAGCGAAGAACGTAACGATCCCACGGACAAGCCGTGCGCATTCCAGTGTGCACGTCGAACCGAGCCCCGTTTGTAGCGACGACCGTAACCATCCCACGGGCAAGCCGTGGGCATTGTCCCATACCCGCCAAAGACCACGCCGTGTAGCGGCCAATCTCCGCTCGAACTTCTAATATCCCGGCCTGTTCGGATCGTAACATTACCGATCACGCGGGCGGCGCGCGTGATTCAACCATGTGGGACGACGACGCCGCCTTGCGGGCATCGGATTGGTTCGGTCGGGCACCGCACGCCCTCTTGTCTCCGTTGCCTGGATTTCCCAGTATATGCTCCTGAGCCCTTTATTCGCTAGTCTGGACCTAAGGTTGCAGTCGTTGTATCTTCCGGCGACGCGGGTTCGGCGGTGAGGCCCAGGCACGTCGCCATGCCGCCGTTTGTCGCCGCGCGCGAGGATGTTCGGTTTCGGCCTCGTCGACGAGCGTCCGGTTCGGTCCATGAGGGCGAAGTTTGGGTCGTTACGTTCCCGAACACGCGGACGGCGCGCGTATTTCAACGACTTCCGAGACCCGGATCGCAGTTCCGAGGCACGCAGTGGTCACGGTCGATCACCTGCCTTCGGCGGCCGTCCCCCACCGATCATCCCCGGTCCGTCGTTGCGCAACGGTTCGGATGCCCTCGGCTTGTCCGTGGCAGTTTCACGCTTATGGCTACCTCGCCGCCACCCGGCCCCTGTGAAGATGCCCACGGCTTGCCCGTGGGAGTTTCACGTTCGGTGCTCGGACCACGCGCGGCTCCAGCGAAAAACGTAACGATCCCACGGGCAAGCCGTGGGCATTGTCCCATGCCCGGCAAGCACCACGCCGTGTAGCGGCCAGTCTCCGCTCGATCCTCCGATATCCCGGCCTGTTCGGATCGTAACGTGCGAGGTAACGCGGCGGCGACGGACACGCCTGCCATTATCGAGGACCCAACCGCCGCTTGCGTTCACCCCTTGGTTCGGCGATCTCAGCCCCCTGGCGCGATCAGGCTGCGCCTACGGCCTCGTACACCTTCCCATGACGTCTTAGCCACGCGAGGTCGCCGGCGTCTGCCCGCTGCTTGATTTCTCGCAGCAAGTTGATCGTTTCAGCCTCGTAGCACGGTTCGCTTGGATCATCGAGGGGTACGACCATCTCGACATCCACCGCGACCACATAGCGATCGCTTTGGACCAAGCGAGTGCGCTTCATTCGTTGTCCCGGGATCCGCATCGCCAATCCTCGTCAAAGAAATGAACCGTTACCAACTTCGCCACGCCACTTTCCCGCAGGTGCGACCAGACTGCTTTGAACTCCGTGCCGTCGGGCAGCGTCTCGCGCACCTCCACCACAGGGTTGGGCGAAGCCGCCGAGCGTTCGACGATCATTTCTCCGTCGTCCAAGCCAGCAACAACCTGCCATTCCATGATGCCCCGTTCTTCCAACCGCTCGGCCGCGTGTTTCCCGACGACGTACCTATCCTGGCTGACCAGCTTGCGAATGGTGGCAAACAGATGTCCCATTATAATCCCTCTCCCGTCGGACAAGCAAGTCCGTCCGCCCCGACCTGTTGGGCTATGGCGTCCCAGTTTACCACAGGACTCGTTAGGCAGCACCAGGGCAGGTTGTGCGGGGAGTTCGGCGGGATCACGGTGGATCGCGTAGGTCGGCCACCAGTTCGACGCTGGCCGACCGCCGCCCAGCCGATCGAACCACATCGTACCACACCACGGCAGCGACGGCAAACACTTTTCCGCGGTCCATGTCGGAAGTCCCAGCCGAGGCAAATTCAGCCCAGCCATCAGCGTGACGAGTTGGTTCCGCGAGATGAACCGCACGTTCGTTTCGTTTGCGTCGACTCTGGCCTGAAGGGGCCCGACAAATCAGCCCAGGGCAAGGCGACGCGAGCGAGCGTCGCCGTCGCCCTGGGTAGCGTATCATTGCGGCGAAAAAGCCCTGAAGGGGCGAGACAATCGATGTATCGGTCTGTGCCGCCCCTTCAGGGCTTGTGAACCAATCGCCACCACCACCTGGGGCGGCGCTACACTCTGCCCCGGGCTGATCTGTCCGAGCCCCTTCAGGGCACATCACCGCGCCCCGCAACATTCCGAACACCGGCGGGATCGACCGTTCCAACCGCGAGCGGCGTGACCACTGAACGAGCCCGGCGACGGCGGTTTGCGGCAGCCGACAGATGCGAACGGAGTCCACGATCTCGGGAACACGACCGTTTGGCCAACGAGGCGTTCAGCGGCGCCGGGGCGTTCTTCGACCAACTACAGCGGTAACCGGGCCGCCGCAGGAAAGCGTTGATTTCTGAAAACGCGTTATCGGCGGCTCCGGTTCACCGCTTGGATACTCATCATGGCCTCCCTGGATTGTAGCGGTTGGCGCTTCAGTCCAGAAGCACACAATTGACAGTTGGGGCCCGTTGGCACACGAGCCCCAGAATCCACCCCCCAA
>SKKK01000473.1 GCA_007121535.1 Planctomycetaceae bacterium
GTTGTGGCTGGTCGGCAAGGCTTAATCAACCATCGTCCGGCAGATGGTTGGCACCTTTTGCAGACAGTTGCCGCCTTTCGCAAACTGATTTACCTTTGAAAGATGGGTGGCACCTTTTGCGGCACCTTATCATTTCGACAATCAAGGGGATCGGACCGCAAACCGCCGGGGCACTGGTGGCCAAGATCTTGGACATCCGGGTGGTTCCTCCAAACAGGACCCTGTGAAAGAGAACCGGTCGGAAGCCGAAAAGAACGCCACTATCGGGGTATGCTACCACGATGCTGGCAATCCCGCCAGGAACGAAAGCCAAAAGGATCCGGCGACATCACGCGCGACGCACCTGATTTGCGACATTAATATCTCACGCTTCGAGGCAGTGAAACGATGGGACTGGCTCCGTGCAGAAACCGCGATAACCGTGGAAAAACAGGGGGGGCGCCAAGGTGCCTGTCCCAGTTTTTTCACAACCTCTTCGGGTTACGAACTAAACCGGGCTGACGGAGTCAAGCGATCCCCGTTATCATGATGGTCGGCTAAACCCGTCAGTCAGACAGAAGAAACTGAAAATGATCCTTGTTGTCGACAATTACGACTCGTTCACGTTCAACTTGGTTCAGCGTTTGGGCGAAATTGACCCTTCGTTGGTGATCGAGGTCCACCGGAACGACCAGATCACGGTCGACGAGATTCAAGATCGGCAACCCAGTCATCTGATCATCTCGCCAGGACCATGCACCCCCAACGAAGCGGGTATTTCTGTCGCTTGCGTCGAACGATTTGCGGGCAGAATGCCGATTCTCGGTGTATGCTTGGGGCATCAGTCGATCGGCCAAGCCACTGGGGCGACGATCGTTCGAGCCCGCCGATTGATGCACGGCAAGGTCGATCAGATTCATCACGACGGGCGAGGTTTGTTCGTGGGATTGCCCAACCCCTTCACGGCGACTCGGTACCACAGCTTGGTGATCCAGCCTGAGACGCTTCGCGATGACTTTGAGATCACCGCCTGGGCGGACGCTCCGGGTGGCGAGCGGGAGATCATGGGGGTTCGGCACAAGGAGTATCCGTTGGAGGGCGTCCAATTTCATCCGGAGAGTTTCTTGACCGAGTGCGGGCATGATCTGCTCAGACGATTCCTGAAAATGACGGTGTAAGTGAAACGGCAGTAACTTCGAAGACCCTGGGAACCTACGAACATGATCGAAATCGAGCGGGCGTTATCGATGATCCTCGAACGTGCCCGGCCTCGCGCTGCTGAGCGTCTGGGGTTGGACCAGTCATTGGGTCGAGTCCTGGCCGAGGAAGTGATCAGCGACATCGATTCTCCGCCGTACGACAAGGCGCTGATGGATGGCTACGCCGTGGTCGCATCGGACCTGCGGGGTGGCCGAGACGAATTGATCGTCGTCGACGAAGTGGCGGCAGGCGATATGCCTTGCGAACCACTGCAGTCGGGGATGGCGACGCGGATCATGACCGGGGCGCCGGTGCCTCGCGGCGCCGATGCGATCGTGGTGGACGAGTGTTGTCAGTTGGATCAAGCGGGCGGGATCAAAACAGTCAGGATCGATGATCGGGGCGTGCGTCCTAGCCAGAATATTTTGGGCCGCGGCCGTTCGGTGCGACGTGGGGAGCCGGTGTTTCAGGTCGGTCGGCGATTGTCCGCCATCGATGCCGGATTGTTGGCGGAAGTCGGGCGGACTCAGGTGCTGATCCATCCGGCACCGCGCGTGGCCGTGTTGCCGACCGGTAGCGAGTTGGTTCCGGCTTGTGACGTGCCGGGGCCGGGCCAGATCCGCAACAGCAATGGCCCCATGCTGTGCGCGCTGGTCAGCAGCGCGGGCGGCCAGCCGGTTGATTTGGGGATCGCGCGCGACACCGAATCGGAATTGGCTCATCAAATGAATCTGGGGTTGCAAGAGGATATCCTGATTCTATCGGGGGGCGTTTCCTCCGGCGATTTCGATCTCGTGCCCCGCGTGCTGCGTGATCTGGGGGTCGAACAAGTGTTTCACGGCGTGCGGCTGAAGCCGGGCAGACCGCTGTGGTTCGGCGTCCTGTCTCACGCCAAAGGTTCGCGTTTGGTGTTTGGGTTGCCGGGAAATCCGGTCAGCGGGCTGGTGTGTTTCGAGCTTTTTGTGCGGCCCGCGATCACCGCGTTGGCTGCGCTGCCGCAGAAATCCCGCCCCACGATCGCTGCTCGATTGAGCGTTCCCTTTCGCCACACGGGCGACCGTCCCACGTATTTCCCCGTGGGATTGGTAAGCGACGGCGATCGAACGCTGGCGAGGTTGTTGGACTGGAAGGGCTCGGCTGATCTGCGCACGCTGGCTTGTGCCGACGGATTGGCCCAGTTTCCGGCGGGCCGTAGCGAGTACGCCTCGAACGAGACGGTTCAGGTGATGTTGCTGGAGCGCGGGTTGTTCGGGAATTGAGTCCTGCGGCGGCAGGGACCGGAAAGGCAGGTCACCGGATCATGGAACAGGGTCGGACGGATTTGCCGGCAAGTCGCCTCGTCCTGCTGGCCCTGTTGATTGTCGGGCCGTTTGCCTGGCTGTTCGGACCGGCGCTGTTCACCCGATCGACGTTTTCTTTCCGCGACGCGGCTCATTACTACTATCCGCTGTTCCAGTGGAGTTCGCAGCAGTGGTCTGTCGGTCAGGTCCCGTTGTGGAATCCTCTGGAGAACTGCGGTTTTCCCGTATTGGCCGACGCGACCAGCAGCGTGTTCTACCCGGGCAAGCTGGTCTTTCTGTTGCCGTTCGAATTCGCCGCCATCTACAACGTCTACGTCGCCGCTCACGTGCTGTTGGCCGCTTGGGGCGTGTATCGACTGGCACGGCGATGGAACGCTTCGCCGTCGGGAGCCGTGCTGGGCGCGATGGCTTATGCCTTCAGCGGCAGCGTGTTGTTCCAGCACTGCAACGTCGTCTTCTTGATCGGTGCCGCCTGGTTGCCGTTGGCGGTCGAGGCCGCCGATCGGGTGCTGGCGCGGCGTCGACGGCTGGATCTGTTGGGGTTGGCCTTGGTCTGGGCCATGATGGTGTTGGGCGGCGACCCGCAAGCCGCTTATCACGCGGCGCTGCTGGCCGTATTGCAGGCCTTTTTCCGACGGGACAACGCGACGCATCTGTTGAGTTCGGCAGGTCGGTTGGGTGTCGCTACGGCATTGGCGTTGGCGTTGGCCGCCATCCAGATCGTTCCGTCGGCGCGTTGGTCGTCGACCAGCCAGCGAGCCGTCTTCGATTCGCCGCGCAGCGTGTACGAAGTAGCAGCCTTTCTGCTGCGTCCTGCCGAGGTGCGTGCCGAGGGCTCGATCGTCAGCGGTCTGTTCGGCCGTCCGGCCAGCGGTCGGCATGACGAGCACATCTACCATTTCAGTCTGGGCCCGTGGCGGTTGGCCGAATTGGTTTGGCCCAATGTTTCCGGACGCATGTTTCCCGTGAATCGTCGCTGGGCCTCGGCGATTCCCGCCGAAGACCGGATTTGGACGCCATCGATCTACCTGGGATTGATCCCGCTGTTGCTGGCGCTGCGTCGTTGGCGGTTGGTACGAGACCGGCCTCAGGTTCGTTGGGCTTCTTGGGTCGCCTTGGGCGGAGCGCTGGCCAGTTTCGGATGGTATGGTTTGGGCTGGGTCGTGCTGGAACTGCAGCGCGGTGTGCTGGGAAGAATGCCCGGGGAAATCTGGATCGGTCAGCCGGTGGGCGGACTGTACTGGGCGATGGTGACTGTGCTGCCCGGTTATGCCATGTTCCGGTTTCCCGCCAAGTTGTTCATCCTCGCCACGCTGGGCCTGAGCCTGCTGGCCGCCTGGGGTTTCGATGACTTGCGACACGGTCCCGCTCGATCGTTCAAATGGATGACGTTGGGATTGGCGCTGATCAGCTTGATCGCCGGTGGCTTCACCTGGTTCCTGGGATCTGTCTGGCATACGTGGTTCAGCCATGCGCCGGCCGACGGGATGTTCGGACCGCTGGACTTGGACGGATCGCTCGCCGATCTTCGCTGGTCCCTGCTGCAAACCGGACTGATCGGGATCGGCTTCTGGTCTCTGTTGCATTTTCGTCGACTGGCAGCGAGCGCGATGGTGGCTCCGGTGCTGCTGATGGCGACCGCGGTGGACCTTAGCGTCGCTCATCATTGGTTGATCCCGACGGCGCCCGCATCGATTTGGCAGCAGCCGGGGCGAGCCGCTCAGGCGATTCTGAGCCAGTACCCTGAAGGCGACAGACGAGAGGACTTTCGAGTTTACCGCGGGACGCGTCGTGGCTGGTTGCCGCGAGCTTGGGCGACCACCCACGCCGAAGATCGGCTGACCGTTGGTCTGCAATGGGATGTCGATACCATGGCCCCCAAGTTCGCCTTGCTGGACGGACTGGCTCAAGTCGAAGCCTTCAGTACGTTGTCCTCAGCGGATTTCATGACCACTTTGCGAGTGGCTCGGCGCCACGGTTGGCAGCGGTCGGATGGCATGCTGGAACCCCATCGTTCGGTGCTGGACGCGCTGGGCGCCCGCTACTTCGTCCTGCCCGATTGGGCCGAGGTGCCCGAGGCCGATCTGTTGTCCGAGCCACAGGGTTGGCAACCGGCGATGGCTTCCGCCGTGTGGATCAACCGTCGGGCATATCCCCGAGCTTGGATCGTACGCGATATCGAAGTCCTGCCGACACTCGGGCACCGAACGCCACGCCAACTGGAGCAGCGGACTCGCGATGTCTGGTTCTACCAAGGAAGGGCTCGCAACCTGCGTCGACAAGCCATCATCGAATCGAATCATCCGCTGGAGCTGCCCGCGTTTCGGCCACAACAAGGCCACGATACCTGCGAAGTGACGCTGACCGAAGAGCAGCGAATCGACGTGCAAGCAAGCCTGGAACAACCCGGCTTGCTGGTGCTCAGCGATCTGTACGATCCGGGTTGGCTGGCGGTTCTACGCGACGCGGCGGGGAATCCGATCGAGTCGTTACCCATTCATCGCACCAATCGCTTCATGCGAGGCGTCTGGTTGCCCGCCGGGCAGCACCACGTCAGCTTCCTGTATCGTCCCCGCGACTTCTATGCCGGCGCCGCCATCAGCATGTTGGCCTGGTTGGCGGCGGCAATCGTCGGGCTGCGCCAGTTGCGAAACGGTGCAGCGGGCGAGGCAGCTTTCCCCGCACGACGGTCGACGGCCACCGGGGGCGGGAGACTCGATTCCCAGCCGCGAAGCGGCGAAAGCATTTAGCCATGGCCGTAAGCCCAAGGTACGATTCCCATATTGGGCCTCATTACAAGGTCACGACATCGAGTATCACGCAACGAGTTCTTCCACAAATTCGTTGCGTTGGCTCCAAGAGATCGTTTGGACATCGTATCCTTGAAACGCACAAAGCAGGTCGGAATTAAGCGGTCTTTCGGCATCGTTCAGGAACACGTAGAAGCGAGAATCGCGAGACCGCACATCTTTCGTGTCCGTCCACGAGAACAGAACCGAAGTCGCGGCGTTGCGGCCGGGATTGTTGATCGCTCGAATCAAACGCTCCGGATAACTTCGCGACTTGGGAATCAGGAAGTCGAACTTGTGGGTAAACCCGGTCTTACCCGTAAACTCGACGTTTGGCGAGAACCGAACATCGTGTCCATCCAGGAAGTGCGCGACGTCTTCCAAAAAAAGGGTGGCAACACGCTGCTTTCCTGTCATGAAGAGGTCGTTGACGGCGAGCATCGCCTGGGTCAAGGCATGCTTCTTCTGCGGGAAACTTGTAGGAGAAGCTTCCACATATAGTTCTCCATCGTGCTCACGGACGCCGAAGCCGTTCAAGATTGTGCGAAGCAGGCTCCGTCGGTTCGGAGTATCGAATGAACAGCCAGAGGATTCTAGGTCCCCGATGATATAACCATCGTCGCTCAAACGCAGACCGCTTGCCGTACCAACAACGTAGATCTGCAAGCAGTCATTGTGCCGATCAAGGAACGGAGTCGTGATCTCGCACACTCCGTCGATATCAGCCACGGAGATCCTGTTGCGCAACCAAGCAAGGTAGGAATCCACGAGTTCCTGGCACTTTGTTACCATCAGTTCATGCTGCCTCTTCAGTTCACATCGAACATGAAGGCGTCTTGCCCATCCTGGGACTTCGCTTCGAGCTGGAGTAATCCACCTGCAATTGGAAACTGGATCTCGGCCGAATTAACTAGCAGCTTGGAAACTTGGATCCGTTGGTCTGCCTTTTGCTGTGGAAGCATCTGTCTTTCGTTGGACGAATCGAGGTTGGTGCTTCAGACGATGGACGATTCACATAGTATGGCCCGAATTGCGCGACAATTCAACTCGAAGAGACGGGTCACGTGTCGACGACGAGTTGTTTACGAGAGTCGTTCACGAAGCATAGTGCAGGCAGACGATGGTCCATCGAGCTGACAAACGACGCGGCTCGTCGATGGCAAGGGCAAGAAACGGGTCCCGTTCGGTGTCCGGGACCCACTCGGCGGCTAGACGGTTTGTTTTGCCGACGAATTCACGGTCAGCTACGCCAGTTCGGCGACGGTGTTGGCCAAGGCTCGGCAGGAAGCGCGGGCTCGGAGCGGCACGGAACTCCGTCTGGCAGGCGTTGGCAATCCTTTGCAAGAATCGTCAGAAGCGGCCGAGGCTCGTCCCGGCAGCCTGCCGTTCGCCCGTGCCGAAGTGGAAAGTATCGCGGACATGTTTCCACGCAGTTCGGCACGTACGTTCTACGAACACGACGTGATTCGCCACTCGCTGCTGGACGCTTTGACGGGCGCCAGTCTGGTCCACCTGTCATGCCACGGGCGTTTTCGGCCCGACGATCCGCTCGAATCGGGCCTTCTGCTGGCCGACGGCGAACTCACGTTGCGGGACATCATCGCGGCGAATTTTAGCGCGCTGGCCAAGGCCCGCCTGGCCGTCCTGTCGGCCTGCCAAACGGCGATTGCCGATTTTCGCAACTTGCCGGACGAAGCGATCAGACTTCCGGCAGGGCTGACGCAGGCCGGCGTGCCGTCGGTGGTCGGGACGCTGTGGAGCGTGAGCGATGCCAGCACGGCGCTGCTGATGGTGCGGTTCTACGGGTTGCTGTTACAAGACAAACTGGTGCCGCACGAAGCCTTGCGACGGGCGCAATGCTGGCTGCGAGATGCGACCAACGCGGACTTGGACGCTTACTTGACTCAGCACGAAGCGTTGGCGTTGGCCCGGCAGAGGCCGGCGGAACGGATGCCGCCATCGGCGGTGCATACGCTACTGGGACCAGTGCTGAAAGGCGATCCGAACAAACGCCCGTACGCGCATTCGTACTACTGGGCGCCGTTCGTGTTTTACGGGGCCGAGGACCCGATTGTGAGCGAATTCCGCGCGAAGTGATGTGGAGGGGAGAGTTGGCAGGAACATTGGGGCAAGAAAATGGGGAGGTGATTGACATTTTTCTGCCCAAATTTTTCTGCCCGCTCCCGTTCGTGTGATGGTATGTGTTTTAGAACGAATATCTGACGAGGTGCGCGTTTTATGAACCCGGAAACAACGATTGCTGAATTACTCAGATTGTGGCCGCAACCGAATTGGAGCTAATCGGACCACGAGCAAAAGAGCTGCGCGTGCTGGCGGATTGGGATAGCGGGTGACCACGGCCGAACGACTCCATTTCCGAAGCATCGATGGGCAAGCGAATTGCGGGCAAGCGAATTGCGGTGGCTGGAGGGATTGCTCGATTCATTCCGCTGCACGGGATTCGTCACGGGGCTCTTCGGGGCGTTCGATGACTTCGCGCCAGCGGCCGGGCATGGCCGCGTAGGCTTCTTGGTAGGTGGCTTCCAGCGGCACATTCACGTACCAGTCTTGTTGCAGAAAGAGCGGCATCTCGGGAAGCACGGCCCCGACTGCGACAGGCTCGACGTAGGCTTCCGGCAGCATGCCGCCCGTGTATGCCGCCAGCGTCAGGGGTTTGGCCTCCGGCTGGCGCCAATCGCAGCGGCAGAACTGTGACCAGATCGCTTGATGCACGCCCAGCGGGTCAAAGGTTCCTGGCGGGAAAAGGTCGACCAGCAACAAATGACAGCCATGATTGAGCACGGCGACTGCCTTGTCCAAGAACCGGTCCAGAGCCGCCCGGCTGGATTTATTGCCCGGCGACAGGATTTCAAGATAGGCGACCAGGCGGTCCCCGCTGACATGACGGATCGCCAGAGTCCGGCGGCGGCGGGTATAGACGTCCTCCTCGTTCAACGAATCGCGATAACTCACCTTCGGAGGGGCAACCGTCACGGCGATTGCCGCGCCGCCGGCACGATCGCTCGGATCGTCCACCGTGCTCTCCCGTTCCAGCGCGAGAACGTCCGGTCCGATCTCGCCCGCCGTCTGCTCGACCAACGCATAGTACTGACCCGGCAACAAGCCACCGTTCAACCGTTTGCCGAGTTCAGCGATCCAGTGGGTATGAAAGTGATGAAACTTCCCCGCATGGACGCGACGCCAGCAATGGACAGGCATGTACGATCTCCCTCCCCTGACATCCGTCGTATTCTCCGCCATTTTACCCCGATCCGCCACGCCGAGTCCAGATGGCGGAGCTCGGGTGCGTCTCTGCCGACGCCCGAGGGTCGGCGTCCGAATCGGGGCCGCGGTTTCGGCGGCTGGGCGAACGTGCAGGTCGGAGCTTGCGGCGTCGGTGCGGTGATCGCGCCGCTGTGGAGCGTCAACGACCAACTGGCCCGCGAATTTGCGCGTGTCTTCTACGACCGGTTGCGTTCTCAACCCGGCTGTACGATCGGCCAAGCATTGCGGCAAGCACGACGGCTCGTCCGGGACGCCGCTCCGCACGACCCCACTTGGTTGGCGTACACCTTGTACGCACATCCCAACGCGCGCATCCATGTTGGTAGCGTTCGAATGCCCTAACGTCCGTTCCGGTGATTCGAGGACCAGTGCATTGTCCGGGCGAATGCTTCGGGTCGCGATGAGTGAGCGGCACGGCACTAGCCGCCGGTGGCGTCCAGAACCGGAGGCTAGCGCCTTGCCGCTCACATGAGAACCCGACAGCGATTCCTCGAACGGTGTGAAGCATCGGCAAATGAATTACTGTCGCGTTTTGCGGGAAGGGGTCGGGAGTCGTTTTCGGAGAAAGTATGTACCATGTGGTTGGTCGTCGTCCGAAAACGACTCCCGACCCCTTCGGCCGAAGCCACCAAGAAATGCCTGGCCGGGTGATTATTTCAGCAAACGTTGCATCTGCTGGAATTCTTCCTGATTCTTGAACCGGACGTAATGCAGCTTCGGAGCCCGCTGACGGAGCAGTTCGATGCCGCGGCAGGGATCGGTGCGAGCGATCACCACCAGCGGCCGATCCGCATCCACGGGTCGGACGGCCGGGGCGGCTAACGCAGCCGGGTCGTGACCATCGACCGAGTGAACTTCCGCCCCGAAGGCTCGCAGTCGATTTTCCAACGGATCGATCGACATCACGTCGTTCATCGCGCCGTCGCACTGCTGGCCGTTCTTGTCGACGTACACGCCCAAGTTTCCCAAGCGATAATGCGATAACGCCTGAAAAGCCTCCCAAGTCTGTCCCTCCTGGAACTCGCCGTCCGACATGAATACCCAGACGCGACCCGTATCGCCGCGCAGCCGACGAGCTAACGCGATGCCGCCCGCTTGGCTGATCGCCTGGCCCAGCGATCCTGCCGTGACCTCGTGGCCCGGCGAATGCTCCGCCCCGATCAACTCGACCGTACTGCCATCTTGATTGAAGTGCTCCAACGCATTCTCGGCCAAGCGCCCGACTTCGATCAGCACCGAATACAAGACCAACGCGTAATGGACCGGCGAAAAGATAAAGCGGTCGTATTCCGGCGACTTTGGGCCATTGTACGATGCGCCCGTAAAGCTGGCCGGGTTGTCCGGACCGGGGACACCGGGAAAAGGCAACGGGACCAACGGGCCCTGGCTCGGCCCCAAGTGCATCACGCGCAGATACAAGGTCGCCAACACCTCGGCTGCGGAACAAGCCTGGCTCAGGTAACCCCCGTTGTGACGCAACGTGTGGTCCAGAACTCGCCGACGAATCGCATCGGCCACCTGCTGAACGCGAACCTGCCAACCTTCGCTGGATTTGTCATCGAACGATCTGATCATCAAACATTCTCCCGGCTAGACAATACCCGAGGCCCCCCTGTGCGATCAAGCCCCTTGGCTTGGGCTTCGTGAGCGGCGCGGCGCTAGCCGCCGGTCTATTCGCGGCACGGCGCTAGCCGCCGGTCTATTCGCGGCGCGGCGCTAGCCGCCGGTTTTTTTCGCTGTATGGGGACCGGCGGCTAGCACCGTGCCGCTCACTTTAATTGTGCGACCAACAGACAACCGGCACGGCTCGACGCCGCCGCTTCTCAAGCGACCCCTTGCAGGCTAAAATAAAGCGAGTTTGATTTGTTCATGATTCCACGACCAAAAAGCACGACCAGAAAGTCGCCTGTCATGCGTTTTGCTCTTATTCGCCTCGTTCCGTCGATCCTCTTGGTCGTTGTGGGGCAAGCGATCGCCCATGATGGTACGATCGACTTCAATCGCGATATTCGCCCCATTTTGTCCAACCGCTGCTTTACCTGCCACGGTCCTGACGAAGCAACGCGTACGGGCGGTTTGCGTCTGGACATGCGCGATGATGCGATCGGACCTGCAAATTCTGGAGCACACGCGATCGTACCCGGATCACCCGAGGACAGCGAGTTGCTTGCCCGCGTCTCTACGGACTTTTCGTTCATGAGGATGCCGCCAGCCGAGACGGGACCGGGATTGACCGAGGAAGAGATCCGTTTACTCCACGACTGGATCGAGCAAGGAGCGCCGTACGCCAAGCACTGGTCGTACGTCAAGCCGAAGCGACCGCCGGTACCGGATCTGGATGCCATGCTGGCGGACCTCGGTCGCGAGGACGCTGAACGCTTGAAAGACTGGCCGCGCAATCCCA
>SKKK01000244.1 GCA_007121535.1 Planctomycetaceae bacterium
GACAATGACAAAGCATGTGTTTCCGGGAAGATTCGGCGGCCTTTGCAGCGTGGCGTTGCTCGGCATCGTGACGGGGTGCCTGCTGGTCGCAGCGCCCGCCGCACTCGGTGGGCCGCGGCTGCAGCTCCATTTCACCTCTTCCGTCGGCTACTGGCCGTTGGACGAAGCCGAAGGCGACGTCGCGCACGACCGCTCGGGCCAAGGCCGACACGGTGCGATCGTTGCGGCGGCGTGGACCGACGCCGCTCCGGCAGACGCGGGTCATGCGCTGCGGTTCGACGGCGAAATCGCCCACGTCAAGATTTCCGGCGACCAGCAGATCATCCCACGCACGGACGACTGGACCGTCATGGCGTGGTTGAAAGTCACCAGCGACGGGACGGCCGACACGTTCCTGCAGGCCGGCCTTGGCGATGACGAGAGCCATCGGGCCTTGTTCTACCACCGGGAAGGGGAACTGCGGCTCTGGTCGCCCGGCAGCGGTAACGTGGTCGCCGCACCGGGGATCGCCGGAGACGGCTGGCGGCACGTGGCCTTCCGCCGCGCCGGGCGGGCGGTGGAACTGTACATCGACGGTGAATTGGTATCCGCCGGCGACGCTCCCGAATTGGTCGTGGGGGCGGGCCTGATGATGGGAGCGCGCCCCGGGCAGCGGAGCATGCCGCTAGGCGGAAAGATCGCCCGGGCGGTGGTTTTCGACCGGGCGTTGCCGCAAAAGCAGATCGCGGCGTTTCACAAGTCGCCCGCCGATACGGCTGACCTTGTGCTGAACGTCAAAACGATGGCGGCGGCCCCCGGCGAACGCATCCGCATGACGGTGCGGGCGCTGGAAGACGACGGCCAACCGCTTGACGCCGGGGCCTACAACGACGTTATCCGCGTGGATCACGGCACGCTGGATCCGCCGGTCGTCAACATTCCGGAGGGCCAGTCGGCGGCCCACTTCACCTGGACGCACGACCAGCCGGGCGCCTACACGATCAGGGCCAGTCAGCCGGGTATCGCCTCGGCGGCACTCCCGATCACACTGGTCCCCACGCCGCCAACCATCGCCGTAAGCGCGCCGGATCATCATGCGGGGTTGCTCTCGCCGGACGCCGCGTTTCGCTTCCGGATCACCGGTCACGCCCCGCTGGAGCCGGAGGACATCACCGTTGAACTGAACGGCGAGGACGTCACCGACCGACTGGAATTGGCCGGCGAACCGGGCGACCGCGAGGTGAGCCTTGCCGGTTTGGAACCCGACACCACCTACCGCGCAGTCATCACCGCTGGTAGCGAGTGGGGCGAGGCGCGGCACACGGCAACGTTCAAGACATTCGCCGACCGCATCGACGGATACCGGGGCATCTGGTGGGCACACGGACCGGTGCGGGACCGGCCCGGCGTGAAATCGTACGATTGGCCGCACTTCAAGTACTCCGGCCCGCTCTCGTTCGCCTGGGGCCACACGCTGACGCCCATGGCCGTCTACGCGCCGGAGGTGAACAAAACCTTTTTCGTCTACGGGGGCGATACCGGGCCGAAGGACCGTTACCTGATGATCATGATCTCCTACTACGATCATGAAAACCACCGCGTACCGCGGCCGAAGATCGTCCGGGACCAGCGAGGGGTGGACGACCCGCACGACAACCCCAGCCTGACGATCGACGCCGAGGGGTACATTTGGGTGTTCATCGCCGGCCGCGGCCGCCACCGGCCGGGACAAATCTTCCGCAGCTTTGAACCGTACTGCATCGACCGGTTCGAGAAGATCATCTCGCGCGAGCAAACGTACTCGCAGATCTGGCACGTGCCCGAGCGGGGCTTCTTCCACCTGCTCACGCTCTATACCGCCGGGCGCGAATTGTACTGGGAAACCAGCCGCGACGGGGACGACTGGACCGACGACCCGGCGGAAAACCTGTCGAAGCTTGCCGGCTTCGGCGGGCATTACCAGGTCAGCCGCGGCCACGGCGGGAGGGTCGGTACGGCCTTCAACTATCATCCCGAAGGGCTGGTCGACCGCCGCACCAACCTGTACTACCTGCAAACGACCGACTTCGGCGAAACCTGGACCACCATCGACGGAACATGCGTCCGAACGCCGCTCGAGGAGGTTCATAACCCTGCCCTGATTATCGACTACGAGTCGCAGGGCAAGGTGGTGTACCCGAGCAAGCTGCTGTTCGATGCCGACGGTCACCCGGTAATCCTGTACATTACCAGCTTCGGTGCTTCGCCGTCGCCGAAGAACGACCCGCGGGAGTGGAAGATCGCACGTTGGACCGGCCAGCGATGGGTCACGACGCGCGTGACCAACTCGGACCACAATTACGACATGGGCAGCCTGTACATCGACGGCGATCGATGGACGCTGATCGCGCCCGCCCTATCGGGCCCGCAGCCGTACTTTACCGGCGGCGAAGTGGGTGTGTGGAGCACGGACGATCCGGACCGCGAGGAATGGCCGCTGCAGCGACGCGTGACGCGCGACAGCCCGTTCAACCACTGCTACCTCCGCCGGCCGCACAACCCTGTCGATCCATTCTTCGCCATGTGGGCCGACAGCGACTCGAGCCAGTCCTCCATATCGCGGTTGTATTTCACCAACTCGACCGGTGACCGGCTCTACAAGCTGCCTTATAGAATGGAAGGCGATTACGCGGAACCGAGGCTCCTCGACCCGCCCGTGCCTCCGCCGCCCGAGGAAACCTGGTAAGGGACGTCGGAGACGATCGGCGGACGGGTCCCTGGAATGGACGCTTCGCTGCGCAATACCAGCAGCGCCAGTTCCGGGCGACACAGGATGCGCAGCGGCTGGCATCCCGACAAACCGCGGCTGACGTGCAGCATCGTGGGCGCTTGGAAGTAGGTGCCCCCGGCAAAACGGACGCCATAACGACTTTGGGTCAGCACCGGACCGATCACGGGAAACCGGATCTGACCGCCGTGGGTATGCCCCGCCATCATCAAGTCGAAACGGTAACGCACAGCCCAGAAGATCCGATCGGGAGTGTGTGCCAGCAGGATGCGCAGCGCGGGCGTCGAGGCGTCTGGCGTCGGACAAAGCGGGACATCCGGCGCCGGACCCCACCATGGCAGTTCGTTACCGGCCAGCAAGATCGTTTGGCCATCGAAGGCGACGGTGGTGCTCCGTCCACCTAGGTAGTGCATTCCTGCCGATCGGATCGCGTCGACAATTCGGTCCTTGTCCGGCAGGCGGCGTTCGTGATTGCCCAGCACGCAATAGACGCCCAACCGGCTGGTCAGCCTGCCCAGCACGTCCGGAAACCAGCCGAGGCATTCGGCTTTGTCGATGATATCGCCGGTGATCGCGATCAAATCGGGGTGCATCGCGTTCGTCTGATCGACGATCAGATCGAAGTAATCCCGAGTCAACTGGCCGGTGAAATGCAGGTCGGACAGATGGGCGATGCGCATCGCGTCCAGCGACGCGGGCAGTTGCGGCATTCGCAGGACCTTCTCGTTCACCTCCAATTGCAGGATCTGATTGCCCGGCAGGGACGCCCACGCTCGCGTTCGCCAATCACCGACCGGCGATGTGGCAAGGACCCGATCGACGCGGATCGTTCGGCTGTCGTTACTCAACAGCCGCCGTGTAGGACCCCGCCACTTGCGTAGCGTCCAAAGCCACGTCACCGTCATGGCATAGACACAGCAGATGGAAAGGTAGGCGGTCGCGATCGGACCGGCCGTCCAAGTCGCCCATGGGTCGTACAGCGACTCGGGTGCTGCCGTCAAAGCGAGAACACCCAAGACCAGGATGCCCAGTAAAATCGCCAACAAGCCTCTTTCAATGACGTCCGACCATTGTCGTCTGAGCCCGAACGAGCGCAGGCGATTCATGGCAGCGATGCACAGCGCAAAGTGCCCGATCAGTGCCAGCAGGCACAAGGTCCACGACCGCAGCGCATCCGTTCCCAATTCCATCGCCCGACTATTCCTGTGGGTTGTCTTCCTGCCCGTCTTCTTCGGTCGGGGATTCTTTGCACCAATCGAGTATCGTTTCGATCACCTCCAACAGTTGCTCGACGCGAAACGGCTTATATAGCACGGCTTTCGGGTGCAGCCCTTCCCGACGCGCTTTGACCAGCGAGTGGCCCGGATCGTACCCGAACCCTTGCATCAAGATCAGCGGCAAGCGGCCGGAGAATACCGGCTTGAGACGCTTCATCAGCTCGTGACCCGTCATGTCCGGCAAGCGGATATCGGTGATGATCGCATCGTACGGAGCCTCGACAGTGCTGGCGCGGACCAGGAACTGGGCTTGTCCGCCGGTGCGAGCGCCTTCGACGATGCAGCCGAAACGCTCCAAGGTATGATGGGCGCTGTCCAGGATGTCGGCATCGCCGTCGACCACCAGCACCCGCACGTTGCGAAACCGCTCGACGTCCGCGTTCTGCAGCACGACCGGCACCGCCTCTTCCGGCGTCATTCCCTTGCCCACCTCCTGGATCAGGTGCCGGATGTCGCGAGCGACGCGCAGGATGCTCCTCAACCGCTGCTCCACTTCCGGTTCGTGCCCCAGGTAAGCCTCCAGCACGTGAACCGCATCGTTCAGGATATCATCGATCGGCCGAGCCACCGCCCGGTGAATCTGTTCGACGCTCTTCATCACCATGCCCGTGCTCTGCGCGGTCAGCAATTCCAGCGTATTCAGTGCGAAAGCCACCTCGCGAGCGAAAATCTCGAGAAACACGAGATCGTCCTGCGAGAAGGCACGGGGTTCGGGGCTCTCGACGTTGAACGTACCGATCACGCCGTCGTGCAGCACCAGCGGAACGGTCAACGAGCTGCGTGCGCCGACGAATCCGGGCAGGTAAAGGGAATCTTCCTGCGTGTCCTCGCACAGGTAGCTCTGGCCGGTCGCCGCCACGAAACCGGTGATACCAAATCCCTGGGCTTCGGCGAACAAAGGGCGTTCCAACACATCCGGCTCCATCCTGGACGATAGCAAAGGCACCAGACGTCCCGTTCGCTCTTCCAGCAAGCGGATCTCGAACACGTCGAAGTCCAGCAGGTCGCGCGTGTAATGGATGATGTTCGAATTCAACAGGTCGATTCGGTCGTCGACCGTCAAGTCGAGCAGTTCATCCGGCTTCAAGCCCGTCATCTGCACGCCAGCTTGGTGAATCGCCTCCATCTTCTGCTGCTGCTGAACTTCGCCCGTAATGTCCCGGACGATCACGACCAGCCGCTTCTTTCCCGAGCCGGCGGGTGTGCGAAGTGGCGTCACTTGCAACTGATAATAGTGTTTCTCCGCCACCCGCAATTTGGTCATCGAAGCCTGGCCGGTTACCAAGGCTGTGGAAAACGGGCAGAAGTCCGGCCCGATGATCTCGGGTTGCGGAAGGACAGCGAAAAAGTTCTCCCCCACGACCGGGGTGCCTTCGTGCATTTGCTTAAAACGCAAGTTCGCCCAGCGGATGCTGTTGTCCTGATCGATCAACACGACTCCGTCCAACAAATCATCGAGGATCTGTCCACGAAAATCGAATTCATCGCCTTTTTCGTCCAGGTTGCCTGTCAAACTTCCTCCCCTTGCTGTTCTCGCAGGTCGCCAACCGATCGTTCGCTCGAACGTAGTTGGCGACCCAGCCGACCTGTGGGACAGCAGCGAACCGACCAGTGTCCCAGGTTCCTGTGGATCGAACCTGGAAGAACGTGTTACTGTTTCGCCAACGCTCGATCGACCGCCATTTGGAACTGTTCGCTGATCCGGATCTCGAACGGTTCGTCGGGAATCCCAGCCGCGTCGGCTCGTTCCTGCAAGAGCCTCAGGAACTCGCGCAGTTCGTCATCCTTGACCGCCGCCTTCCACTCGATCGATCGATCATCGCGCCGATCCGCTACATATTCCAACGCGTCGTCCAGTTCTTCCTGTTGAATCTTTTCTTCCAAGACACCGCGATAAACTCGCTGCATGGTCCGTTGGCCCTGCTGTTTTTCCTCGTCGCTCAGACCCGATGGATGGAGATATTGGGATTCGATGGAAATCACCACAATGGCGCCCATCAAAGGCGATTGAGCCAATTCTTCCATGATCCGTCCCAACTGCTCGGTGGTGATCTCGCCTGACTTGTACAGGTCGGCCACCCGGTCCACCTGGTCGATCACCGCCCGCTTTTCTTCTTCGTCCAGTTCGGATTCCCGAATTCCCGACACGATCGCCTCGCGAGCCGTATCCGATACGAACGCCTTGATCTTATCCCTACTGGCATAAATCAGCCAGATCCCCCCAGCAAGCACGAGCATCAAGACCAGTGTCATGCCCAGGCAGCCGATCAGACACGTCGTCGCAACGCTCCGCTGTCGCGGTGGAACCAATTCGGCGGGTACCACGTCGCCATGCGGATTCGGCTGGCCTTCGCCAAATGTGCCTGACATGTCTGAGAGTGACTCCATGAAAAAGACAATCTGACGCTTCGCGAGAAGCCGTCATCCTAAGGCAACTCGCGACGTAACGCAAACGGAAAGCCTGAGTCTATCGAGTTTTTCCACCTGGGCGAATCCCGCATGTCACCGTTCGAATACCCTGGGCCAATGGTGGGGATTGCTGACAGCCATTGTTCCCATGGTCCCACAGTTGCTAGATGGAGTATAATCGAAGGTGAACCGAGTCCTCCAAGTTTACCGCGTCGCAGTATCCTTTGGTATCGGCTCGTTGGTTTTGCTTCGAGGAAAGCCATGGTATCCAGACCTCCGCCGCTACGACGAGCAACTCGTCAGCATGCCGACCCGGTTGCAACCGAACCGGCGGCTGCTGCTGAAGATGGGAAAGAACCGGTACCAGCGATACCGGTCGGCGACTTGATGATGCCGGAAGACGATGAAGATCTGGCAACGTTGGACGAGCTGGACGAGCTGGACGACATCGACGAGCTGGAAGACATCGAAGAGCATTCCCGGTGGCTGAGACTTTTTCAAAGTTTCGGATCGTGCGGAGTCTCGTTGCTTGTCCACTTGGTGGGATTGCTGCTGCTAGCCTATCTGACGGTTCCGACGTACGATCGAAGTGTTGCGGCAGTGCTGGAAGCCGTGTTTGATCCGCGCGACGAAGATGACCCGGTGGAATTCGAGCTGGATCCGCAGATCCAGGTCTCGACCGAGCTGACGCCTACCAGCGTCCTTTCCGGCCCATCGGCGGACGTGGAGGTCGGTGCTGCGGGGCTGATCGGAACGCCCGTTTTGGACCAGCAGGTGCTGGCCGAGATGGCTTCGGCCGCCGAGGTCGGTCAGATCAGCATCGACCACCCCTTGGCCCATGCTCCCGGGTTCAGCCGCTTGATCGCAGCCGTGCCGGACAAGGAATTCAAGGGCGATCCGCGCGCGATCATCGACGATTACGCTCAAGCCATGGATCGCATCGCTCAGGAATTGATGTGGATGATGGAAAAGGGGCCGCTGCTGGTGATTTGGTTGTTCGACCAGTCCGGCAGCATGAAGGACGACCAGCAGGAGATTCACGAGCGGCTGAATAACGTCTATCTGCAATTGGGCATGTTCGGGCGCAATCAGGCAAAGTATCTGGAAACGTCCATTGTTTGTTTTGGCGAGGGCTATTATCAACTGACTCAGCGGCCGACCAGCGACTTGGAAGAGATCCGAGCGGCCATCGCTGCCATTCCCGAAGATCCTTCGGGAAAAGAGTATATGTGCCAAGCCATCATTCGCGCCATTTCGACCCACCGCGATTACGCCCGCCGATCCCGTCGTCAGATGGTGCTGATCCTGGTGTCCGACGAGAGCGGAGAACAGGACGACAACCGGCAGTATATCGAGCGGACCGTGCAGGAGGCGAAAGAGGCGAATTGCAGGATCTACGTTTTGGGTCGCGAAGCGGTTTTCGGGTACCCGTACGCACACGTACGCTGGCGGCACCCGCAAACCAATCGGGTCCATTGGCTGCCCATCGATCGGGGACCCGAGACGGCCTTTGTGGAACAATTGCAGATCGACGGATTTCGCCGCCGCCATGACGCCTTTCCCAGTGGTTTCGGACCCTACGAACAGTGCAGGCTGGCACGCGAAACCGGAGGCATTTTCTTCATGCTGCCCAGTGTGGAATCGAATCTGGTCCGTGGCGAAAAACGACGATACGAACTGGAAATCATGCGTCCCTACCGTCCGGATTTGGGAAGACGCGACGAGATACTGGCCGAACGAGACAAGTATCCGCTGCGCTCGATCATTTGGCAGTGTATCTACGATCTGAATCCGCATCGAGGCAGCGAGGTGGCTCGCCAGATCGAAATGCGGATGAACTTCTCGCTGAATTACGACGAATTCGTGCGTCAGGCCCAAGCCGAGCAAGCCAAAGCACGGAACTATCTGGTCTACCTGGCTCGCGTCCAAAAGGCACTGGAGGAGGGCCTGCATCATCGTCGGCAAGAAGCCGATCCACGTTGGCAGGCGAATTTCGACCTGATCTACGCCCAACTGATCGCCTATCAAGCTCGAATCTGGGAGTACGGTGCCGCCTGTGAAGAATTTATCCGTAACCCCCAAACCGCCTCCCCGACTCGCTCGTCAGGTCGAGTACTGCAAAACTGGCGCATCTCGACGCGAAAACAAACGTTGACCGAAGAAAGTAAACCGTACATCGAGCGTGCCATCGAGTTGTTCGAAGTGGTGATCGAAAATCATCCGGGCACTCCCTGGGCTCAACGGGCTCAATGGGAGAAAGACCGTGGGTTCGGCGTCCATTTTCAACCACACTACGATCTACCCATCAAGCCGCTGCCAAAGGAAAAGCCCATCCCTGTGCCCAAACTGTAGTAATTAGAAGCACTCCGAAAGAGCTTATTTTGGGCTGAACAACTGGCCGCTACCGAGTCACACAGTATAATAGGGAGCAAGCGGCATGGATTTTTTGACGCTTGCCGTGGTCGGATCGAGATCAGAAGCATCCGATCGATATTTTCGCCATTCATTCTTTCGCCATTCTCGATTATGGAGTTCACGAAGGTCATGGCAGGACACCTTTCGCGACGCCAAGTTCTGCGGTCTCTGGCCGCGCTGCCTTTCACGGGTACCGCCCTTTCGATCGCGCCGAAGCCAGCTTGGGCCTCCCGCAATCCGGCGTGGGCTAGATCCACTCACAACGGTTTGCAATGGGTCGCCCGGACCCAATCGCCGATTCGAGGCCATTGGACGGCAGGCAACTATCCGACCGCCATGACGGCCCTTGCGGGTACGGCCCTGATTTGTTCTGGATCGACCACCACCCAAGGTCCTTATGCGAAGAATATCCGGCGCGCCGTTGATTATCTGTTCACGAAATGCAGGTCCAATGGTTTAATCGGTGACCCTCAAACCGACAATCGCTATACCTACGGGCACGGTTTTTCGATGCTCTTTTTGTCTCAGGTGTTGGGCGAGGAGCAGGATGAAGAAACGCGTCAAATGTTGATCGAGGTGTTGACAAAGGCCGTCGAATTCAGTTGTTGGGCTCAGACCAAAGCGGGTGGTTGGGGGTATGTCAGCGCCAAGGATGGCAACGATTTCGACGAAGGTTCGACGACCATCACCCAGGTTCAGGGGATGCGAGCATGCCGCAACGCCGGAATCCCGGTACCTGCCGAGTCGATTGATGCAGCCATTCAGTACATTTACGGCTGCATGAATGCCGACGGAGGCATCTCGTACAGCTCCACCAGCCGCGGCAGTTCGCGACCGGCGATCACCGCAGCAGCCCTGGCTGCATTGTACAATGCGGGGGATTATGACAGCGAGTACGTGCCGCGGATGCTGGAATACTGTCATAAAACGCTCGGCCGAATCACCGACCAAGCACAGTCGTTCGGCCACTGGCATTACACCTATCTGTACTATGCTCAAGTCATGTATCGGCAGGAACGGCGCGAGTGGGAGCCCTTCCGTGATCGGCTGTACGACCGGATCATCTCGGAACAGAATAACGAGGGATACTGGGCGGGCAATATCGGGCCGATCTACGTGACCAGTTGTAATTTGATCGTGCTTCAATTGGACCTCGGTTTTTTGCCCATCTACCAGCGTTAAGCTCGGTCAGAAAAGGGGTCTGACCCTTTGGAGGGCACGCTCAATACCGGTAAATACCATGTGCCCGGAGAGGGTCTGACCCCTTTTCTGACAGAGCCCAGGGTTGTGGCCGGTTGGGCCGTGGATTAGCATGGCGAAAAAGCAGTTTTGTCGGCGACCCAAGAGGCACATGGCGTGATCGAAACGCAAGATCTGACGAAGAAGTACGGTGACTTATACGCGATCCGGTCAATCCAATTGAATTTGGAGCAAGGCGATCTGTTCGGGTTCATCGGTCCCAATGGCGCGGGCAAGACGACGACCATGCGGATCATCGCCACGCTGCTGAATCCGACTTGGGGCGAAGCCTACGTTTGTGGCAATTCCATCTACACCAAGGCCAAGGAGATTCGCCGTCTGGTCGGTTACATGCCTGATTTCTTCGGTGTGTACGACGATATGCGAGTGATCGAGTACTTGGAGTTCTTTGCCGCCGCCTATCGCATCCGGGGCCAGCAGCGTCGGAAGGTGTGCGACGAGATGCTGCAGATCGTCGATCTGGATTTCAAGCGTGATGCGTTCGCCAATACGCTCAGCCGCGGCCAGACCCAACGGCTGGGGTTGGCCCGCACGCTGTTGCACGATCCGCAGGTGCTGCTGTTGGACGAGCCGTTAAGTGGTTTGGATCCTCGGGCGCGGATCGAGATGCGTAATCTGCTCAGACGATTGGGCGAGATGGGCAAGACGATCATCGTGTCCAGTCACATCTTGCCGGAGCTGGCAGACATCTGCAACAAAATCGGGATCATCGACCGGGGTGTGATGTCGGTCAATGCGACGGTCGCCGACGTGATGCGTCAAGTACGTCAGCACGTGGTGCTGCACATCTGCGTCCGCGAGAACCTCGAAACCGCAGCGCGCTTGTTGGAGAACCACCCATCGGTCGACTCGGTCGAGGTCCGCAAGGATCGAGTCGTTGTCACGCTGAAAACGGGTATCGCCGACTACAGCGTCCTGGCGTCGGAACTGGTCCAGAATGGACACCGTTTGACCATGTTCCGCGAAGAAGAGATCAATTTGGAATCCGCCTTCATGGCCCTGACTCGCGGCATGGGCGCCGTCGGCGAATCGTCGCCGGGAACAACCGCAGGATAAGGCCCGAACCCGGCAGTGCTGCTGACCGTTTCAAGCTTGGTTTCGGATCGCCCGGCTTCGCACCATGGCGCCGCCAGCCAGGTTCTTGACGTCGGTGAAGCCCGATTGGCACAGGATGCGTGCTGCCACGTGGGCTCGCATACCGACTCCGCACGACACCACCGTTTCGATCGCCGGATCCAAACGATGACGCTGCTCTCGCAATTCATCCAGCGGGATGTTCACTGCGTGCGTCGCACCGGCCAACGGCGCCTGTTGAACTTCGACCGCCGTGCGGACATCGACCACCTGTTTCCCGGTCAGATCGGCATCTGAATCGATAAACTGCTCGATGCCATCCAATGCGTTGCAAGCGGCGAAAGCCGCCTGGTGGATGGGATCCTTGGCCGAACCAAACGGCGGCGCGTACGCCAGGTCCAGCCCCGCCAGGTCGCGAACGGTGCCGCGAAAGGCCATGGCTGTCGCGACGACGTCCAATCGCTTGTCGACCCCTTCGCGGCCCACGACCTGAACTCCCAGCACCTGGCCGCTGTCCGCATCGTAGGTCAGTTTCAACGTCAGCGGCGTAGCGCCCGGATAGTACCCGGCGTGCTGATTGGCGACGATCGTCACGCTGGCCGACGGGCGTCCCAACTTGGCTGCCATCGCGTGACTCAACCCGGTCATGCCTGCGGTGATTCCGAAAACGCGGACGACGGACGTTCCGAACACGGGCGCCATCGGCGCCGATTCGCCGGTGGCCGCGTGCTCGCCGGCCAATCGCCCGGCTCGATTGGCCGGTCCGGCCAACGCAACTCGCTGCCGGTCGCCCGTCGGGCCGCAAGGATACTCGGCGGCATCCCCGACCGCATAAACGTCGGGATCGCTGGTCTGCATCCAGTCGTTGGTGGCGATCCCGCCACTCTTGCCGAGCTTCAAGCCCGCGTCGACCGCCAACCGGACCTCCGGCCGAACTCCCACTCCAAGGATGACCAGATCCGCATCGATCCGCGTCCCGCTTTTCAGTTCCACCCCACACGCTGCGCCGGCCGCATCGGTCAAGATCCGCTGGATTCCATCGCCCGTATGCACGGCGACTCCGTGACGTTGCAGTTCTTCCGCCAGCACCCGAGCCATTTCGTAGTCCAGCAGGGGAAGCAGTTGCGGCTGCAATTCTGCCAGCGCAACCTCGAATTTCCGATGTACCAGTTGTTCGACCATCTCCAGGCCGATGTACCCCGAACCGATAATCGCGGCTCGCCGAGTGCGACTGGTCGCGATGGCAGCGTGGATACGGTCGGTGTCGGCCATACTTCGCAGGGTGAACACCCCGGCTGCCTCCCGGCCCTCGATCGGCGGAACCAACGGGGTCGCCCCGGGGGCCAGGATCAGTTTGTCGTACCTCTGGCGATAGGTCTGACCATTGCCATGATCCCGTACCGAGACGCTTTTGGTTCCACGATCGACCGCGATGACCTCGTGCCGGGTCCGAATGTCCAGCCGAAATCGCCGCCGCAGGAATTCTTCCGTTGCGACCAGCAGTCGGCTTCGCTCGGCGATCTCGCCGCCCAAATAGTAGGGCAAGCCGCAATTCGCAAAGGATACGTAATCGTCCTTTTCCAGCAGGATGATCTCCGCATCCTCGTTCATGCGTCGAGCCCGCGTTGCAGCCGAAGCGCCACCGGCCACGCCACCAACAATCACGATCGTCCAGCGTTTCTCCGTCATCCTTCCCCTTTCGCCCGGTCGAAAACCGGATTCTAGTTTCGCATTCGACCTTGCACAATCGGACGCGGAGCGCGTTGTCGCCCAGCCGCATCCAACAAAGTGCGCGAAACCGCCAGGTCCTCGACGGCCTTGCGTGACAGGGGCGCCGGACGCAGTTCGCCCCGGACCCACTCGCTCCACGTGGCGAAGCGGAATGGGCTGTCGGGCCGCTCCGAATTGCCGAACGGCAGCAACGACAACGATGCGTCCGGATCGCTCAAATCGACGACCTGGGTGTAGGACTGCTGGCGCTGCGAAAGGATGGTGGGCACTTGCTCGACGTGCAGCAGCGGCTCGAGTACGTCCTGCTGCGGATCGAGCGAAGGAAACCGGTTCCGGTTCACGTAATACCCGATGTTCGACCCGCTGCGAGCCCGGATGGCCCGCTCACGCCACCGCCCCGGATCGTCACCGTGCGATTGCCGCATGCGATTCCAGGCGTCGGACAGGACTTCGACGACAAACGCTTTCTCTTGGGGCAGAATCGGGGCGCGCGGATCCTCGTGCAATCGCCCCGCGATCGACTTGACGAACAGACCGCTGCCTGGACCGCCACCTCCGTAAATCTCCGCCGGTGGCGCGGCGCCCCGACGAAAAACGTAGCGGAACTCGGATACCAGTTCCGTTCCCGGTACCCGCCAATCCATCGGGGCGCCGCGAGCATACCACGGTTCCAAATAGGCCAGTGCCTCCAACACTTCCGCCGGCAGATCCTCGTCCAGCACGTCGCGCAGATGGTATCCGATGCTGACGATGGTCTTGTACATCGGATGGACCGAGTCGTATTGGATGGACAAGTTATCCGCGAAGCTGAATTTACGACCTTGAGCCAGATGTTCGCGAATGCGTTGCTTGATCCGCAGCCCGCGCAAGGTCTCGCCCCCCGCGCCCAGTCCCAGTCGGATCGGATAGAACGACTGGATGGGACGGTGGTTCGCCGTCACGACGAATCCCTCGCCGGGATCGAGCACTTGCGGCAACAGCGCAAAGGGGATCGTTCCGCGCCAGTTATGCTCGCTGCGCGTACCGTCCAACGCGACGTCGCCGCGATTCTCCCTGCCCGGCGGCATCAGGGGAAACGCGCCCAACACGGTATAGCCGACGGTTCCTGCGGCATCCGCCAAGATGCAGTTCAGATTGATGTAACGCCAATCGCGAGCGGCATCCAAGAAGTCCTGCGCGTTCCGGGCTCGCATCATCGCGAACAAGGCCTGGTGGGTATCCCGTTCCAGATCGTCCAGCGGAACTCGCCTCAACGCGGCGCCCTCGCCCGGATTCAAGCCCGTGACGTACGTACTGACCACGGGGCCGAAGACCGTTTCCCGCACCTTCAGCGAAATCGTCCGGCCGCCTCTCACCCGAATCTGCTCCGTACGTACGTCCATATCACGCCATTCTCCGTCCAGCAGATACTGGTTCGGGTTGTCGGGATGAATCTTCAGGATGTACATGTCGGACTGGTCGGCCGCCAAGGCAGAACCCGTCCAAGCGACCCCGGGAGTGAAGCCGACGAACAGTCCGGCCGCGCCGGGGAAGCCCATACCCCGTGCATGGATCGTTTTGCCCGACACGTGGAATTCGTACCAGTCCGGAGGATTCCCGATGGGCAATTGAGGGTCCCCCACCAACAGTGCCGATCCGGACTCGGTGACGTTTTTTCCCAACGCCCAACCATGGCTGAATTCCAAGCCCTCCCAGACCTTCCAACCCGGCATACGATACGGCTCCAAACCATGCTGGTCCAGAAATTGGTGCAGCGATTCCACCCATTCATCGCTGACATCTTCGCGTTGGACCACGGCAGCGTCTTCGTCCAGATACGCAACGGCCGATCGTTCGGGCGCCGTTCGGGACGGCTGCGATTCCCGTTGCACGCGTCCATCGATCCGCCAGAAACCGCCGACAAGATGCCACCAGGCAAGAATGCTGTCGGCCGGGCTCCACGGCTCGGGATCAAATTCGTACTTGTCAAACAGATAGTGCAGATCGTCCGAGTTCGCGGCGGCATAGGCGTTGACGCCATCGGCAAAAGCTTGCAGGAGTTGCCGGGTTTCCTGGTCCAGGTTCTCCGCGATCGCCCGTGCCGCCCGGTGCGTCCCCAGCGTCCGCATCTGCTGGTCGTTGTTCAGCGCCTGGCCATCGTCACCCAGATCGCCAAAGACCTCGGCCACGCGACCTTGCATGATCAGGCGGTGAAAGCACATTTGAAAGAAACGATCTTCGGCGGACGCGTAGCCCAACCCGAACAGCGCCCCCTCGTCCGTATCGGCGAACACGTGCGGCGTCCCCCACGGGTCCCGGAGGATCTCAACGCCGCCGTCCGCTGCCGCACCAGACGGGAAAGCCAGCAGGGTCGCCAACATCATGAAGCCGACCCAGTCGTTCAGGCACCTCGCAGGAAATAATCTGCCGCTCGACGCGGGTCTCCGGCCCCTCCCGTTCGGCGCGGGTCTCCGACCCTGCCGAAACCTCCGACCGAAGGTCTCCCGCGATCCTGGAGACTTTCGGTCGGCAGAGGTGGCTCGGTCAGAGACCGGCCCCAGCGCTGCGGATAGATCATTCCCTGCGAGTTGCTTTTGCGTACGGCCAAAACCTGTACGGTCATAGCTCAATCGGTTCGCCGAGTCCCGATATCCGGAATCTGAGATGAGTGCACGACAGAAGATCCAGATGTTCATAATGAGTCCTGTGTCCGTAAGGATTTGATGAATTCGTTGGGTAAACGTCCGATTCCGTTGCTCTTCCAACAGACGACCAAAGAGTTCACTCACGCTCTTGAGGCTGTGAAAAAATGGAACCCGGTGCTAGCACGATCGTGCTTGCACCCGCCTCTGTATTTTAGCGAATTTCGTCTGGGAGTGCGCGGCGTGTTCTGTTATTCTCACCGCCCGTCTGTCTGCGCGGATCTTGCCCTGTCGCGATCCGCCAGCAGACTCGTCAAGACGCGAATCAGCGGAGCGAGAGTGCCATGTGTGGTATTGTGGGTTACGTGGGGTACCGGGACGCCTTGGATTTTCTGCTGGAGGGACTTCGCCGGCTGGAATACCGGGGGTACGACAGCGCGGGAGTGGCCACCGTGACGGACGACGGCGAATTGGGCGTCTCGAAGTCGGTCGGGCGCATCGCCGCGTTGAACGACCAATTGGCGACTTGGCCGCTGTCGGGCAATTTGGGCATCGGCCACACTCGTTGGGCCACGCATGGTCCGCCATCGCAAGAGAACTCGCATCCGCACTTCGGCGGCGACCGGGAAATCGCGATCGTTCACAACGGGGTGATCGAAAACTATCTGGCGTTGAAGGAAGAGCTGGAAGTCGAAGGGTATCGATTCCGCTCGGAAACCGACAGCGAAGTGATCGCGCATCTGATCGCTCGAAGCCTGAACCGATTGACCGTTTGCGACGACAATGGCACGATCGAGCCGGGCGAATTGGCTGCTGAAGCGGTGCGAGTGGCTCTGGCCAGCCTGCACGGCACATTAGGCCTGGCGGTGCTGTTCCGCCGCTTTCCCGGTCTGCTGGTGGCGGCGCGGCGAGGCAGCCCGCTGGTGATCGGCGTGGGCCGCAACGAACACATTTTGGCCAGCGACGCTTCGCCCTTGGCGGGTTATACGGACAGGATCGTCTATCTGGCCGACCATCAAATCGCGGTGTTGACGGCAAACGAGCTGAACGTGACCCACCGGGAAACCGGTCCGATCCGACACCACGTCCAGACGCTGCAATTGGACGCGCGGCAAGTCGAATTGGGGCCGTACCCGCACTACATGCTCAAAGAGATCTGCGAGCAACCGCAATCGCTGGCTGATACGATGCGGGGCCGCTTCCACAGCGAGGACGCGACGTCGGTGTTCGGCGGATTGAACCTGAGCCCGCAGCAACTGCGGGGCATCGACCGCATCTTACTGACCGGTTGCGGGACCAGTTGGCACGCGGCGCTGGTCGGAGAATACTTGATCGAAGAAATGGCTCGGTTGCCGGTCCAGGTTGAGTATGCCAGCGAACTTCGGTATCGCAATCCACCGGTCGAACGCGGCACGCTGGTCTTCGCTCTCACGCAAAGCGGCGAGACGGCCGATACGTTGGCTGCGATGCGCGAGATGAAGCGCAAGGGGCACCCGACTCTGGCGATCTGCAATGTCGTGGGCAGCACGGCCGCTCAGGAATCGGACGGAGGAATCTATCTGCACGCCGGTCCCGAGGTGGGTGTGGCTTCGACCAAAGCCTACACGTCGCAATGCCTGGTCATGGCCTTGCTGGGTTTGTACTTCGGGCGCATGCATCATCTGGGCTATGATGCCGGACGCCGGTACATCGACGGATTGCAGCGTCTGCCGGAACTGGTGGAAGAATCGCTCGAATGCCGCGTCGAGGCGCAACGGATCGCCGAGAAGTACGCCGACTGCCGGAATTTTCTGTACCTGGGCCGCCAGCACAATTTCCCGACGGCTCTGGAGGGCGCCTTGAAGCTGAAAGAGATCAGCTACATCCACGCCGAGGGCTATCCTGCGGCGGAAATGAAGCACGGTCCGATCGCGCTGGTGGACGAGAACACGCCCAGCGTCTTCATCATGCCCCCCGGCTTCATCTACGACAAGGTGTTGTCCAACGTCCAGGAGGTCAAAGCGCGGGGAGGACCGGTGATCGCCATCGCCGCCGAGGGCGATCGCCGCGTGGCCGATCTGGCCAACGACGTCCTGTACACGCCGGCCGTTCCCGAGTATCTGCAGCCGTTCACGACCATCCTGCCCCTCCAGTTGTTGGCGTACTACACCGCCGTGTTGCGCGGATGCGACGTCGACCGACCTCGCAACCTGGCAAAAAGCGTCACCGTCGAATGACTCCCATCTCCCTCCATATTTCTGCCATCAATTTTTCTGCCAACCAAACGGTTGGAACGTTGGGGTTTGTCCCGCTTGACATGTTACGTACTTGCCGCCCCACCGGTCCTGCACCGGTGGAAGGAGGTTTGGACACCAAGCGGACCACCCTGACTTCCCTTTTCCCTTCAGTGCGTTGCACGATCGGCAACAGTAGAAAATGTTCTCGTACTGGAGTGCTTAGGCCGCATGGCTGGCATAGCCGATCGGTCCATGTTTGCGTTTGTAGGGTGCGACTGGGTAGTCAAATGCAGACATGGCCGTTGCTAATCCTGGTCGTGTAGGCGTCTTTGTGCCAGGAGTTGGGCGTGCAGGCTGCGCGCCCCTTCGACCGGGAATGGAGCGACTTGATCGCGATGCGCCACCGCTTGTCTTTGCAGCAGTTCCAGTTCGATGCGTTCGGCGGCGGCTAACGTCCCGTCAATCTCCTTGTCGATCAAATCGCAACGCCGCGCGTTCCTGGTTTCATTCCACTCGCCCGCCTCGGCTGAATCTGCCTCCAGCGATTCAATGATTTCACCAGCCAAGTTCTGCCGCAACTCCATCGGCCACGTCTTCACCCTCTGCAGAACCTGAGTGTACTCTGTCTGGACTATGCTCATTAGCTCGTCCCCGATTGGATAACGGTCGAATGCGTACCAGCTTCAGTTTAGCTGGCCGAGACGATTCTGACAAGCTGGAGTCGTCGTCACGAACGACCGCTAGGTGACGGCCAGCTTCATCGGTCGCTTTCCACGACATCTCGCGGAAGCAGCAGGCGTTCGGCGTCGAGGGCCAGGTAGGGGGGCACGGTCATCAGCCGCAGTTGTCCTCGGCCGCGCCAGGTGCGGGCTCGCCATACACGGCCGTCTTGGCCTTCGGGGACCGCCACGCTGAAATAGCCCCGGCGGACGCCATCCTCGAAGGAATAGACCTGGTTTCCGTCGCCGTCGAACAAGCCCCCTTCGCCGCTGTCGACATAGCCGCCGACTCGGGCCGTCCCGCGGGGTACGTAGAAATAGAGGTTGAAGCCGACCGACGGAGTGAAGTCGCTCTTCAGACTGACGGGCATGCCCGCGGGGAAATGCACCCGGAAACGCGCGCCGCCGTTGGTGGCCTTCAGCGTATGCAAACCGGCATGGGGCGTGCTCAAAACCACGTCGTGCTCCTGCTGGTCCGGGGGCACGGATGCATCGGTATCCACCGGTTCGCCCGATTCATCGAGCGGCGAATGCAGCGCCAGCCGGACGTTGCCCCGATCTTGATAATTCACGCCGCCCAGGACGCGCAGCCGGATCTCGCCCGGTCGCTCGACCCAGAGAAGAAACTCTCGACTGCCGCTGTGCAAGCCACGGCTGCCGTAGCTGCCCTCGGGCACATCCGGCAGGTTGATACTGGCGACCGCTGGTACCAGGTCGTCGCTGAAATCCACCGGCTGGAAATCGCGCAGGGCATGGGCGGCGATGCCTTCGCGGACCAACGCGTCGATCTCGGCTCGAGTGTATGGGCGGACTGCCTGCTGCATTTCCCTCTTGGTTTCGGGGCGGCTGTCCACGTCGGTCACTCCGCCGGGCGCATAGTGCCTGCCGCCCATGCGTCTGGTGTGGACCATCTTGCGGTCGGCCATACGGTAACTGTGCTGCACCCACTGGTCGTAAAGTTCCTGGCGTCTGCCGCCGGAGGCATTGACCGTAGCATGGTAGAGTTCGGCGTGACGCGTGTAGAGAATCAGATCGTCCAGACGTTCTAAGATACGGGCATCGTCGGTCAAACCCTGCGCTTCGGCCAGCAGACGATACATCCGCCCCAACAGATCGGTGCTCAACAACGCCCGAGGCTGGCTGTCCTCGAAGCGATGCATCAGGCGATAATAGGCTCGAAGCGGCTCCCGGGCCGAACCAAAGGACTTGGTCAAAAAGTCGTCGAACGTTTCCTCAATGTTTGCTGCTTCGTCGATGTCCCAGAGCATTCGGGCGATCAGATAGTGGCTGAAGCCTGTGGGCCCCCAGGCGCCGTGAGTATTGGCGTTCATGAAGCGGGCGCCGCGAGCGTGGAATTCGGGAATCGTCCGAGCAAGGTAAGTGATGTCCGAAACGTTGCCGCCACCGGGCAGATTGGCATAGCTGTAGTAGTACTCGCGGATGCCGAACAGCTTCGTCTGCTTCCCCCAGCCGTCCAGCATGGAATCGATCGTATGCCCGCCTCGGATGAAGCTGGTGGCCAAGTTGACGATCACGCGAGGATGCACCGGCAACGACGGCGGCGGCGAGTGGCTGGCGTAGGCGAGGATGCCAACGTACTTGTCGCCCAGTCCCAAGCCGTTGATCGCTTCGGCCACTTCGTTGGCCAGCAGGACCACCCGGTCGCTGATGCTGCCCATTTCCGCGCATGGCTGGCATTCGCACCAGCCGCCACCATCCGACGGTTCCATCGAGAGGCTCTCCAGCGCCGGCTCGGCCTTCATCTGGCGGATTGCATCCTGGATCACCAGCTTTCTCAAGCCGACGTTGGAGATACAGAACTTGGTGCCGCCGCGTTCGCCGTTTCTCAAGGCCAGAAATTCCGGGTTCTTGTCGAATGCCTCTTGATTGCGGCGGATGATGCTTCCGTACGCGTGGCTGGAGTTGAGCGAAAACCCGGACAGATTGCGGTTGCGGCGTTGCCAATCCTCGGTGGTCCACCAGATGCGCCGCGAGAAGTACGACGGGGTCTGGCGCACATTCAGGGCCACGGCCAGTTCCGGCCGCTCGGGGATGATCTCCCAGGTTTCCGTGGGGAAGAAATAGCGGTATCCCAGCCGGTGCAGCAGGTCCCAAACGCCGTTGCTCACGCCGAGGGGCGCCGCGCCGAGGATGTAGAGCCCGTCGCCGGTGGAACGCAACAAGTAGTCCTCGCGGTCCAGCGGACCGGTGCGGAAATCGGTCTGCAAGGGCAGCCGGTCGAAATCCGTTGGCAGGCCGACGACGATACCGGCCAAACCGTCCCCGGTCTGCACGGAAAACTCGGCGCCGGTGATCCGCCCCAGGAAGTCAGCCAATTCGGTTGCGGACTGGCGAACTTCGGCGTCGGCGTTTTCGCCCACCACCACCGCATGCAGGGCTCGGCCACCGGAGGCCAAACGCACCTCCGGCACAGCCGCCAACGCCATCGAAGACCAGACAGCCAACGCCGCGGCCCACGCGGCGAAAACCGCTCGTCCAAAACCCCCGAAACAACCGCAGCGAATCAAGTTCGTCACCCCATTCATCCAAGTCGACTCCATCAAGGCGGTAACAAAACAGTTCGGCGCGGGTCTCCGACCCCGCCGAAACCGCCGACCCTAGTGCGTTGTCCAGGCGAAAAATGCGGATTGTGAGCGGCACGGCGCTAGCCGCCGGTTCTCGACGCCACCGGCGGCTAGCGCCGTGCCGCTCACTCATCACGACCCCAAGATTTCGCCTGGACAACGCACGAGGTCTACCAAGCCGGTTCTGCTACCGCCTTCTAATTTGAAAGACCTGGCCGGGAACCCCTGCGAGTTCCCCGTGCCATCCGGCAACCGATCGGCATGGGATTGTACGTGATCCTTAGAAAAAGATCCACTCACACCGGTCATTTGCGAGCCGATTGCGTGGTACGCAAGTCCTTCTTACTGCCACCCAGATACCATACAACAAGACTGCCGTGTGCGGGCCACCCAATCGGCAACACTAATATAGGTGCCCCCGAGACGACAAATGCCGCCCGGCTACTATTATTTGTGAGGTGGGTGGCATCTTTCTTCCCCCTGTCGGGGAATGCGCTGCGCGAAAGCGGCGCGGCGAAAGTGCTGTGTCCCCGTTCGCCATTTCCGAAACGTCGCCGAAGCCGAGGCGTCGGCCGCCTCGCAGATCGAATCGAGCAGCGCGAGCTCCTCAGCCCCCAGCGGCGCATCGCTGGCAATCGCCCGGCCCAACTCCGTCAGATCCTGGGTGAAGTAATCCAGATTCCCCCCGATGCCGCTCTTGAATGCGCAACAGAACGTCCTCCGGCAGACCCTCTTGGTCGATGTCCGAAATCCCTTCGCCTCCCAGACGATGCAGCAGAGCCCGCACGGCCTGCTGCGCCATGCGGCGGGCGTCCTCCAACTCCTGCGAACGCATGAATTCCGACTCGCCCCGCAAATAGCGTTTCTTCAGCAACAGCACGGCGCGATTCATCTGGCGCGAAAAATCAGTAGTCGAAGCGTATTCGCGTGAAAGGCTCGACATGTCGCTCATGGTTCTTCTCCTCGCAATTATGCGCCCCCGCCACGGCCTACAGCCACATACTCCTCCTGTTCGGCCCATTGCTCGTCATCGTCTCCGAATTGGCCGGCCTCGTCGTCAGCATCGGCCGCGATTGAGCGGAGATGGTTTCGCTCACTCCTTCTTCCTCCGGGACCGAGTCTTCTGCAGTTCTTCCAGCACGTTCAACAGGGCGTCCCAATCGTCGGGCGACGCGATCTGCTGCGCCCGTTGCAAGAACCGCCGGGCACGTCCGCTCCCTCACCTTCTCGTCACATGGATTCCGGGTTCACGAGTTCGACCAACCCGAGCTGCTGAAGGTACTCGGCGGCTTCCTTGATCTGTCGCTCGCTGACATTCCATCCGAAACGCGATGCGAGCTTCACCAAATGGTCCAAGCGCGACCGTCCCTTCTTCTGGCCGAGCAGGAAGTAGGTCTTTGCCGCAATCGACAGTTCCATGTAATCGCGGTCGCCGGCCTCTTCGTACAGCTTGACCGCACAGCGGATCTTCTCGGCCATCTCGGGGGCGCGACGGGCAAGTCCTTCGGCGAACGTCTGACCGGCCTGGTTCAGCCGGAAGTCGTATCGCTTCACCTCGAACCCCGAACGGTGGACTCCCCAGTCGGTCACGTTTTGATCCACGGCTCCGATCGTCTTGAGCTGTCCCAAGGCGTAAGCCACTTCGTCCGAATAGGGGCCGTAGAAGTGCGCCCGGTATCCAAGGTCGTCGAGACGATCTGTCAGGACACCGACGAAGTAAAGCAGTTTCTGCAACTTGGTCTTGCCACGGATTTCGCCGCCGGCCTCCCGGAGCGTGAGGGCTACAAAGTCGCGAGCGTTCATGACTCTTCTCCTTTCTGGATTGCCTCCCTGACTACAGCGGAGATCGCGTCTTGCACCGGTTCACGCAGCGCTTTCAAAACGCGGCTGCGCTCATTCGGAGTCTCCCACGCGACGGGTGCATACACTTCCAAACTGGCCTCCGCGTAACCTTCGTCGCACGCCACAGAATCGGCTGTCGCGCAACAGGTAGTCCTGCTTGTCGGCGTCGAGCGGACCGGAGACGATCGAGCGCAAGAGTGGAGGGCCGTGGCCTGCCGCAAGAAGTCGGACGATTTGCCCTCGCATGTCCTCGCTCAGGTAATGGGCAATATCGGGGTCGTGCTGGATGAGACGCGCGGTGACCAGTTCGTGGATCTTCTCCTTCTTTTGGTCTGGTGGGATTGCTTCCCGGTTGGCATAGCGTTCGAGTGCGTATTCGGAAACGTGGCTGAACGGTCCGTGGCCGAGGTCGTGCAGCAAGGCAGCCAATCGAACCAGTTCGGTATGATCGGGATTCAGGTTAAGGCATTCAGCCATGAGTCCGGCGACATGGCAGACGCCGAGCGAATGGTCGAAACGCGTATGGACGGCGCCCGGGTACACGAGGTTCGCCATCGCAAGCTGCCGTACACCGCGCAGGCGCTGCATGAGCGGCGTCGCCAGAAGCTTCACCTCGATTTCGCGCAAGGCGATGAAGTTATGAACGGGGTCCCGTAGCCTGACTGGGCGATGAGCGCACTCCGCTTCACGCCAGAATGACTTGGGCATCATCCCGCCCGATGCGGACCTTTTTCCGGTCCATCCCGTGACCATCCGCTCCATCTATTCGGCGGCGGGCGCCATCATTCGGCCCAAGAACAAGACGGTACCGGTCCGATTGTCGCGGATCAGGAAAACGAACGGGCGGTCGGCCTTGAACTCCGGCACGAAGGGCCGATCGCGAGGCACCGAAGTTGGTCCTGCCATGAACACGGCGGTGGCGGCGGCGGCTTCGGTCCCCTTCTCGTTCACCTCGACAAACGCCTTGTGAAGGACCTTCGACATGTAGAGCTGCTCCATCGGATCGGTCGATGTGGTCATCCCCGGGAATTGCGCCCCCGTCTCGGGGAATCTGGGGTCCTTGAACGCCCGGACCATTCCCATCTGCTCCAAGGTACCGGTCCCTTCTGCGTCGCCCAATGTGAACTCCGTTTCCATCGTGAACCTCGGCAGGTAAACGTGCGTCTCGCGCTGCTGCAGTTGGCCGATCCACCGGTCGAGCTTGGCCGGCGTCCACTGCACTTCAATCGCCGCCAAGCCCGCGGGGTCGTTCGGGGCGATTACGACCATCGAAAGGTCGTCGCCCTTGTAGGGCAACTCGACCATCGCGAACCCGCCGGACTCGGGGTAGAATTGCTTGGGGTCCTGATCGTGACGGATTCGCATCGGGGTATCGAAAAATGAGCCGTCGGAGTTGAAAGCGCCATACCGGGCGACCTTCAGGCTCGGCGCGTGCATGATGGGCGTTTGCACCTTTGTACCGTCGGCCAGGGTGAAGTCGCGGTCCCTGGTGTGTTGTTCCTCGAACGGAGTCGCCCACTCGCCCTTGAAGTAGATGGCGTTGGTGAGCACCAGGCGGGTATACTCGTCGAGCGCGCCAGCCGGAATCAGGTCCTTGATGCGGCGGTTCGTTTGGTCCTCGATCCATGCGTTGATATTCAGCCGGGCGTCATCGAACGCTCGTCGGAAATCGACCGGAAAGATGCCGCCGGTCTTGTAGTATTCGCCGATCGTCGCAAGGTACTCCGGGTCAAACGGATACGTTTTCTCGCCCCAAAGGGCGTTCGCCACGCGAATCTCGTACTGGTCGACCTGGGCCGATAGCTCGTTCAGGGTTGCGACAATCTTCTGTTCCTGCTGCTGGGCCGCGCGGAGTTCCTGCCACTTCCCGCCCTCGCGAAGCTGTTGCATCCTGGCTTTTGTGGCGGCGAGTTGTTCGCGAAGCTCGTCAATCCGATCGCTGATGGCGGCCGTTTCAGCCCGGTCCTTTTCGCCCATCAGAAGCTCGTTGAGTTCCGCCATACCGGAATGGATGAGCGAGGTTTGCCAGGGGATCTGCTGCGCGTCGTCGCCGATTCGCCTGGCGGCGTCGGGCAACCGCAGCACCCGGCCCATCTCGTCGGCCGTTTCGAGCCGGGCTCCCTCGAGCGCCATGACCAACGCGTTGGACACGGAGTACGGCGAAAAGAACAGATTGTCCCCCGTGTTCTCTTTGGCCAACTGCTTGTACAAGTCCAAGGCGAAGTCGGTGTTTGCCTCGACAACTGCCTTGGAGGGATTCATGACCGCCGCGCCGCGGGGCGTGTCACCGTGAGCCCCGTCAACCAAGCAGGCGCTTATCCCTAGTGCAACCGCCCCGCTCAGTACCAACACTCTCGTAAGACGACTCGACATCTCTCACTCCTTTCAGGAGAAGTTAACTTCATAGTAAAGTGGACCCGTGTGCCTTTGGCGACTGCTTTGCCAAGGGCCGTTCATTCTTAGAAGACGGCTGGGTTGGAAACAGCCGTGCTGTGAATTACACTAAATTACACTTGGCACGCGTATGCTGTCAATCACCGGAAACCTTGGGACTTAAACGCACAAGTCGCGATGGCGACCACCTGTGTGGCCCATCGCTGTTCACGAGGTGCTGGGGGCATTGGTAAGCCAACCCGTCTACAACCCCGTCGGACGGCAGATCGCGCTAAAGAACGCTGGGTGGCGTTTGGCGATCGACATTCAATGCGGGGCCGCTTCATCAATTGGCCCTGTGCAAACCGCCTCAGACGAGATGCTGTACGATCGTAACAATCAACGCCAAGAATATGAACAGAGCCACGCCAATACCAAACAGCAAGACTGCAAGCACAGCCGCCAGCACGAGCTTGCCAAAGATATTTGCAACAACTCGGCGAAGACGGAAGCCCACTCCGGCGGCGATCGTCGCGTTCACCTTCAATACTTCGAAGGGATCGTCGACGAATTCCACGTCATGCCGAAAGCCGGTAAGTGCCTCCGCCAATTCGATCGGTACATCGAATGCACAGTCGACCTCTGCGTGAGAGCCGCCGGCGGGCTGCTGCTTGGCCATGATCCTGTCTCTTATCGCACCGGATCCTGGAGGCAATTCTCCTTCCATCTTCAGGTGCGAAATCCCGCATCCGGAATCATGCAGTCCAAACTGCTTGCAAGACTCCTGCGGTGTCTTGCCACGAACCGCGTACCAAGAGAGTGAGTAACCCATGTTTCCAACTCAACGACGAGCGATACCTTCAAACCAATGAGAACCGCGATTCATGCAATTGACGAAGATAGTCACCGGAACAGAGCAACCGAACGGTAGCCGTGACCGCGCGGCCGCCCTAGACTCTGATTTCGAATGTTTTAGCTGTGGCTCTCCACCGCTGTTAAGCGGTCTGGCACGCTCGAAGGATGCGGGGGTGCAGGACAGGGCGTCCATTGAGATTTCGGGGGCGGATCTTTGCGCATAGCAGTCTTGCCAGGGCCTTCGGCCGCAACAGACCAGCGGCCTCGGCCTCGCGAGCGACGGATTCGGGCAGCATCAGGATGATTTGCGTCATGGTTGGGAAACTCTTCGGGCAACCATCGGAAATCAAAGATCCCTCACCGTACAATGTACGGGCCGCAGCGACGGATGTCAACGGGCGGAGAGAGCCAGAAGTTCCTGGCGTTGGCCGAAGTCGCAGTCAAACCGGACGTCCATTTCAGCGGCGCGCGTACAAAGAAATCCAGATCCCAGGATAATCCTGGGGGCAAGACCCTGGTTTCAATCTTGGTGATTGTCTCGACAATCCCTGCCGACGGGTTTCGGCCTTGACGCGACTGCGCCAAATGCTCCTCGGCACGACGCTACGGCGAACGGGGACACGAGGGCGAACGGGGACACAGCACACTGGCGGTGCCGCTGGCTGCGCCGGGGATACTGTTTCCGACTACTGTTCGGAACCGGCGGCGGTGAAGCGGAATTGATCGACTCGGCCGCGGAAAGGTTCGACTCGGGGCTTGGATACCTGTTCCGAGTCGTGAAAGCGAGTCAGGGGTCCGCGTCCGGGGATTTCGCCGGCGCCGATCTGCGGGGGCGCATAGTGTCGCGGCACCCGTACGCCGGGACCCGCCGCCACCTGTTTGCCGCCGACGTACAGTCGTTGTTTGCCTGCCTCTACATTCTCCGTGGCGGCGTTCAGTTCCAGGGTGACGTGGTACCATCGGCCCGCCTCGATCCCGTCGTACTTCAGCCAGTGCCCTTTCCAGTCGCGTCCCCACACCGGATACCAACCGCCGTCTTCGCTCGGGTCCAATCCCGAGGTTGCCCAGCTTCCGGCGTACAGGGCGCCTTCGTACAGGTAGAGGTTGAACCCGGCCGGTTCGTAGCCCTGTGCGTAGAGGATCTGCCGCGATTTGCTGTCGTCCGCCTGAAACCACAGCGAGATTGTCTGGTCGGAGAATCCGTACTGGTCCAACACCGTCTCGCGGTTACGAATCAGCCACAGGCCCTGATGGGACTCGCCGCCGAACGCCAACACGCGGCCGCGGTCGGCATCGTCGACGAATCCCCCGCCGACCAGCACCGCATCGGGCTGGGTTCCTGCGTTCGGGACGTGGCGGTAGGTGACCAGCTTGTGATCGGGCTCTCCTGAATCGGCCCAGGGGCCCTCCCAGGCGAAAGCGTCGTCAAGGGGCAAGTGGTACTTGACCGATTCGGCTGGTGGCTCTCCCACGTGGACGGCCGTTTGCTCGACGATGGTGTCCTGATCGACCGTCACCGCCCGAAGGGACACCAGATAGGTGCCCGGCTCGTCGAAGGCGTGCTCGAGCGGCTCGAGGGACGCTTGCCGCTGCGTCCGACCATCGCCGAAGTCCCAGGTGAATGCGGTGAAGTTCGCTCCGGGCGCATGGGCCACTTGGGCTTCGAAGCCAACCGTCTGGCCGACGGCCACGTACTGGCGTTCCGCACGCAGGCTCAATTCGGCCGGTCCACCGGCCAAGTGCGTGGTCAGTTCGCTCGTGCGTTCGTCCAGCAGGAAAAACGCACCACTTTTGGGCACCGACGCCAGGGTGACTTCGCCGAACTGCGGGATGACGACGGTCGGTTCGGCCAAGGCCCCGAGGGGCGCGTGGGCATAGATCAGCCAGCGGCGCTGCGGCGCCGTGCCGAGCACCAGCGCTTGCGCGAAGACCCGCAGGCTCGTGTCGCCATGCCACTGGTCGCGTGGGGGATTGGCGTCGCAGGTCAGCAGGTACCAGCGTGGCAGGTCCCTGACCCATGGCGGCTGATCGTCGCTCAACTCCCAGGGATGGCCCTCGTCGGGATTGGGTACCAACCGGCCGAAGCGCCAGAACTCGCGGAGTACCGCATCGGTCCAGGGTCGATCGACGCTGCGGACCACCGCCATGAAAGTGCCCTCGTCGTAGGCGTGTTTGTCCGAGGCCGGGAAGCGGAACTCGCGCATCGAGCGCGGCCGCGTGGTCCACAAGGTGAACTGCACCCAGCCCTCGTAGCGGGCAAAGTCCCAACGCTGCCCCCGCGTGATGTACCAAAACGGCTTGGAACTGGACCGTCGTCCGCGAAAGACGTCATTGACACGTCCGCCGTCCCATACGATGGTCGCCCAGTACAGGTGCGGGTCGCGTTCGAACAGCCACGGCTGGACCGAGTGGTAATTCATCGCCTCGAACTGCGGGCTATGCGTGCCATAGTCGCGTTTGCCCGGCTGCCAGTCGTTGTCGTACAACTCGGGCATCACGCCCTGGTACATCCGCCAGTCCAGCCACCCGTGATCCGGCTCGAACCAGATGCCGGGCCGGGGCCGGTCGCCCTGTCCGATGTAGCCCGTATCCCACAGCAGGTTGTAGCCCACGAAGCGGACGTTCTCTTTCCACGTCGGGGCCACCATCGCGTCGCGAGCCGCCTGGAACATGGCGTCGTAGCGTTGCGTGTACCCGACACGGATGGCGCGCTGTTTTTCGCGTGCGTCTTCAGGGCGTCGGCCGCCGAGGAAATCAATCATCCGCGGGTAATCGTCGTGAATGTCGCCCTCACTGCGGACCTTGGGACCCTCGTTGTTGTTCAGGAAGATGACCATCGGCGGGTTGGGGTAGATCTCTTGCACGCCCCGGAGCAGTCTGTTGCCGAACCAAATTTCGCCCCACTGCCGCCAGCCTTCCACAGGGCCGAACGGGTCGGTCGCCCGGCCCGGCTTGCCGTCTTCGATCACGCGCAGATCTTCGTCGAGCGGAATCTCGCGGTCTTCCAGGCGGGCCACCAGTTGTTGATACCCGGGCGGCATGGAACTCCAGTTCCACTCGCGAAAGGCGATGGGCAGCTTGTGCCGGCGAGCATAATCGAGGGCGGGCCGCCAGCTTTCAAGCTGCTTATCCAGCGCGTCATCTGCCTGCAGATGCCGGCGAATCACGCCCAGACTAATACCGCTGAACGTGGGCATCACGTAGTGTCCCGCCTCGATCATTTCGACGAAGCGATCCGGGCCGAACATTCTGTCTGCCATCCACGAACCGGTCAGCGGCAAGGGGCGACCCTGCGGCCCGTCGGCTTCGACAAGCTGCGCCCACGCCGCAATCCCGGACGCCGCGCTCTTCCCGCCGTCGTTGCTGTCTGCGCTTGGCTGCGGCCGGTCGTCGCCGGTCGACCCGATATCGTCCGGTGCCATCATGGGACCGTAAAGCATCTCGGGATGCCACTCGTCCTGCTGTTCGGCAGCACGTCCTTCCGCAGCAGCGGGCAAGGTATGCAACGCCGCGACCGCAAGCAGACCTGCGGCGGCCAGCACGATCCAAGAGAAGGAAGCGGCCACAGCCATGAATAGGTCGCTTCGTACTTTAGCGCGACGATTTCCGGTTCCAGCGCGATCGCTTTTCATGATTGCCTCGTAACGCGGCCTCCGGCCGCAAGCGACGTAGGTTGGGTCTCCGACCCGACTCGGTCGGGACGGAGTCCCAACCTACAACAAGCGCACACCATGCGAGCATCTTACATCCGAAGACTGTACGCGACATCTTGGACTGCGTCAAGAAGTCGCGGGCGCTGCACCAGATGCGCCGCGAAGCGTACGAAAGGCTCATGGAACGGTTTCATTGCCCGGTGTTGCGTGGAACGTCTTGCGAATGGCGGGGTCGGGAGTCGTTTTCGGGTGACCCGCTTCCCATGTGGCCCCCGAGCGCCGAGCGGGGGTCCAATCGAGTTCCGCTCAGCGCTCGGGTTCCACACAATCGTTAGCCGAAAACGACTCCCGACCCCGTTGCTTCTCCTATGCATGGCTACCTCAATTGACAAGAAACTCTCTAGTGCGTTGTCTAAACGAAAAATGCGGACTGTGAGCGGCACGGCGCTAGCC
>SKKK01000455.1 GCA_007121535.1 Planctomycetaceae bacterium
GGGCGGAATGCGGTGGCGCGAGGCCGGCGCGGTGGTTGCCAAACCTCGCTTCCACCGGTGCAGGACCGGTGGGGGCCGAATGCGCTGCGGAAAGGGAACAAAAACGGGAGCAAGCCAATTGGCCTTGACAGGCGTAAATTGAACACGCCAGGTCAGGAGTCATTCTAGGTCGACGATGAACCACAGGGAATGCCGCCTTCCCGAAAACGACTCCCGATCCCCTCCCGATGATTCTAGGAACATCAAGACGGGCAGTGATGCCCCGCTTTCCGATCTCCCAACTTGCGGCAAGCGTTGCTTGCTACGTCAAATGGAAAACTTGCCTTTCAAGGCATCCGCATAGCGAGCGGACACGGCGTCCCAGTCGATCACATTGAAAAACGCCTTGACGTAATCGGCACGACGGTTTTGGTAGTGCAGGTAATAGGCATGCTCCCATACGTCGATGCCCAAGATGGGCAATTCGCCGTCTGTCAACGGACTATCCTGGTTGGGGGTACCGCAAACAGCCAATCTCTTGATGCGCGGATCATAGCACAGCCAGGCCCAACCGCTGCCGAACTGTCGCATGGCCGTACCGCTGAACGTTTCAGCAAAGGCATCGAATCCGCCCAGTTGCGAGTCGATCGCCCTGGCCAATTCGCCCTGGGGCTGGCCTCCGCCATTGCCGCACATAATGTTCCAAAACAGCGCGTGATTCACGTGGCCGCCACCGTGGTTCCGCACCGCCGTGCGAATTTCCTCCGGCACTTCGTTCAGTTTGGTCACCAGTTCCACCACGCAGGTGCTGGCCTGCGGAGTGCCGGTCACTGCGGCGTTCAGGCCGTTGACGTAAGCTTGATGATGGCGCGAATGATGGATTTCCATCGTCTTCGCGTCGATGTGCGGCTCTAAAGCGTCGTACGCATACGGCAAACTCGGTAACTCGTGCGGAGCGCTCAGGGCACCCCAAGCACCGCGTCCCACCACCAATCCAGAAGCCAGAGCCATCGAACCAGCCAAAAATTCACGGCGTTTCATCACGTTTTCCTCCATTACTCCAGAACGAAATTCGTCCACCACAGTGATGGTCCCTAGCCTAATGTAGGCACGCGGCGAAGAAAAGCCACTTGCTTTCAAAGAATTCAACCCATTCTAACAGAATTCGAGCAAATTCGTCGCAACTGGCAGCAGCGATCTGGTTCGCTAGGTGCCGATCTCCGACCCCACGCTCTCCGATCCCGCGCTCGGCGTGACGCCAAAGGCGTCAAACTCCAAAGCTAGGCGCCGCTTTCCGACCTCGCGCTCGGCGTGACGCCAAAGGCGTCGAACTCCAAAGCCCAAGGTCGCGGTACTCCGCGCACCTTGGGTTGCCGCGTTGTACGAGAGTGCGATCAAACCCCAAGCACCGTTCGAGAAATAACTGACGCACTTTCTGACCCCCTCACCCTGCCCTCTCCCCAGAGGGGCGAGGGGACATCGGACAGTTATTTCTCGAACGGTGCACGGGGTTTTACACGCCGTCGCATCGGCCATCGGCCTTGTTGTATATCAACCCATGAAGTGCGTGTCGCACTCCCCTACAAATAACAAGAGACACTTAACCGGGAGCTTATTGATTTCGAGTTGAAAACGGCTCATAATCAGAGGCATAAGTTCGGTTTTGGCCCGCTCGTTCCTGCCTTCTGCTCCACTAAGGGAGATGCCCCATGCCATTGCGATCCTTGAATAACCGAATGACCGCCGGTCTGCTTTGGGCGCCGTTGATCTTGGCGTTGGCGATGCCTGCTGCTCTGCATGCCGATCCGGTCAGCTTCAGCGGACGTTATCCGCATTTGGCGGTCTACAATTCGGGCGGCGAATGCGGCATCGGCGCTGTAGTACCTTGGGCGGATCGATTGTGGTTGATCACTTACACGCAACACAGTCCCAGTGGCAGCGACGATAAACTGTACGAGATCGATGCGCAGCTTCAGATGACGGTCCGACCGGAGAGCATCGGCGGGACACCGGCCAATCGCCTGATCCATGGCCCCTCGCAACAGTTGTTCATCGGACCCTACGCAATCGACGCGGATCGTCAGGTACGAGCGATCCCGTATGACCGGATGTACGGCCGCCATACGGCCACGGCCCAGCACGTGACGGATCCCGAACGGAAGGTGCTGTACCTGGACATGGAAGGGCTGATTTACGAGGTGGATGTACAGTCGCTGGAGGTGAATCGTCTGTACCGTCGCGCCGTACCTGGTTGGCATGCCAAGGGCGCGTACACGTCCCAAGGCCGATTTGTCATCGCGAACAACGGTGAACGTGCAGCGGGAACTGCCGCGAAGTTCAAACCGTTCGAGTATCAGATCGACCCCGAACCAACCGGCCCCGAGGACGCTGGGGCATTGGCCGAATGGGACGGTAAACACTGGGAGCTGATCCGGCGGCGTCAATTCACCGAAGTGACCGGACCGGGCGGGATCTACGGGGCTCCTTCGGACGACAGCCCCATCTGGTCGATGGGCTGGGACAATCGCTCGTTGATCCTCATGCTGCGCGACGAAGGCCGATGGCACGAGTTTCGCTTGCCCAAGGCGGACTACTCCTACGACGGCCAGCACGGTTGGCATACCGAATGGCCGCGGATTCGCCAAGTGGTCCCGGCGATCGACGGCCAACCGCCGAAGCTGCTGGCCAATATGCACGGCGGCTGGTTCGACTTTCCGATCGGATTCCGAGCTGCGGATATTTCCGGCCTGCGCCCAATCGGGTCGTACCTGAAAGTTACCGCCGACTTTACGGACTACCATGGCCGGATCGTCTTCGCTTGTGACGACGCGGCGCGATCGCACTTTCTGGCCGGACTGGGATTGGACCGCGACATGAATCTGGTCGGCCAGTCGAATTCGAATCTGTGGTTTTCCGACTGGGATGAACTGCATACCAAGGGCCAGCCGGTTGGTTGGGGCGGCTGGTGGCTGGACGACGACGTGTCTGCCGATCAACCGTCGGTGCCGTTCTTGTTTCATGGCTACCCGCAGCGCGTCCTGCATCTGTCGCACGCCACGAATCACGAGGTGGATTTTCGATTGGAGGTCTCCGATGGGAAAGGCTCTTGGACACCCTTGGCGACCGTCACGGTGCCTGCCGGTGGTTATGCCTTCCACCTGTTTCCCGCCGATGCTGCTGGCCAGTGGATCCGCGCGACCGCCGATCGCGATGCGTCGCAGGTGACGGCCTACTTCCATTACGGCCCGTCCCGAGGCGTGCATTCCGACCCGGACCTGTTCGCTTCGCTGGCCGACTTCGACAGCAATGTACCGCACAGCGTCGGCGTGGTGCGAGGTCGAGGCGAAAACCTGAGAACGATGCACGTGCTGGCGAACAATATCGACGCCGATGGAAATGCCTGCGATTCGCGCGTCTACGAGATCGGGCCGGAACTCGAATTGCACCTGGTAGAGGATGCCAACCAAGCCAACTGGATTCAAAAGCATGCTTCGCCTCGTCGTGTCGAATATACGGTGGAAGGCGGTTCCGTGCTGGTGATCGAGGGCGACCAACGGTTCCGTTTGCCCGTCGGGCATCCGCAAGCGACCAAGGAAACACCCGCCGGGTATGCACGCTCGGTACGCGAATTGGTCACCGAGCGGGCGATCATGAATGCCGCAGGCACCTTGTTCATGCTGCCCCGAACCAACTCGGGCGGGGTCCGAGCGATCAAGCCGATCGCGACGCATTCGAAACGGATTTTCGATCTGTGTTCATGGCGAGGCATGACGGTGTTGACCGGTGTGCGCGACGATGCCCATCCCGATGATTGCCCTCATTTGATCCGCAGCGAAGATGGACGAGTGGCTCTGTGGGCGGGCGACATCGACGACCTTTGGAAAATGGGCAAGCCCACCGGAATCGGCGGTCCGTGGCACGAAACGGCCGTTCGCGCTGGCCAGCCCAGCGATCCCTATCTGATGACCGGCTACGACCGCAAGACACTCACCCTGGATCATGACTCGGATCAACCGGTGACCGTCACGATCGAAGTGGATGTGACGGCCGACGGACGCTACGTCGAATACGCTCGACTGACGGTCCCAGCCGACGCACCCCTGACCCACGAATTCCCCGAAGGTTACGCCGCTCACTGGGTACGGCTGACCACCGATCGCGACACGACGATCAGCGCGGTCTTTGAATACCGGTAAGCGGCCGTAACAAAACTGTTCGGCGCGGGTCTCTGATCCGTGTTTTGCACTTGATGCTGGTGCTGGTCCGCGACCCGGAAGGCAAATGGCGCGACGAGGCCTTGTTGTCAACCGACGCGACGCTCACGGCCGCCGAGGTGATCCGATGGCTTGGTTTGCGGGCCTGGTTCGCAGTTGTGAAGATGGGGCGTGAGTTTCAACCCACGTCAAGGCAGCTCGCAGGGAATCATCGACCCGCAGCGCTGTGACCGGTCTCCGACCGAGCCACCTCGCCGAACCAAGGTCTCGAGTATCTCGGGAGACCTTCGGTCGGCGGTTGCGGCTGGGTCGGAGACCCTCGCCGAACGCGAAACGCGGAGAACGCGGAACGCGGGAGATTATTTCCTGCGACTTGTTCAATGGTACATGCCGGAAATTCAAACCGGCACCAATCTGTTAAACTGATAACTATTCTCTCAAGCTCACGATTCGAGGAGACTGCCATGAACCGCTTTCTTTCCGCCTCCAGAAATTGCTTGGTCGGCTTGTGCGCCGCCGGGCTGTCGATGGGAACGAGTCTCTTGTCGCCTTTGACGGCGGCTGCGTGCCAGCCCGCCGAGCCAGCGGCGGCGCCGGCCGCCGAGCCAGCGGCCCCACGACCTTCGGCGGCTTGGACGTTGGAGGACGCCATGGCCCACCTTCGGCTCTATCCCCGAGACGTCTTCGCGCAATACGTCGCGATGCAGCTTGCCCGTCGCGAGGGAAAGCACGCGGAGATCGCGCAACAGATTCAGCGGATCACGGGACGCGGCGGGCCCGAGTGGGCCGGACGCGGGCAACGGGTGGACCTGTTCAGCATTTTCACGGGCGCCCTGGCGGTGCAGGAGACCCTGCAGTTGGAAACGATGCGCGGTCCGGTGCAGCAGGGAGCCCAACCGAGGGCGCTGCCGCCGGGTCCGGTCGAGGTGAGGCCGCCAGTGCGTCCAAGGCGGCCGCCGGGCGTGGATGGAGCAGTGCGGCCCGCTGAGGGCCCCGTGGATGTCGCCAAGCTCGAAGGGCCGACCATCCAGAGCCACCCCTGGCCCGAGATGCTTGCCGGCCGCGCCCCAGCCACCTCGCCCTTGGCCGGCTGTGTGCCCTACGATTTCTATTTCGTCCGCTTCGACTCGCTGCAAACCCTGCTGGAAGTCTTCGAAACGGGCGACCTGTGGGGAACGCACCTGTTCAGCCAAACGGTGCAGCAGGCGTATTCGTATCGTGTGGGCGATCGCTACCAGCGACAGCTCGCCGTCGAGGCGAGCGAGCAGTTGCAGCCATTCTATGACCACGTGGTACAAGAAGTGGCGGTGACGGGCAGCGACCTCTATTTCCGCGAAGGGACCGATGTCACGCTGCTGTTCCGCTTCAACCAGCGCGACGTTTTCAAAGCCAGCATGGAATCCTTTCTGGTACACGCCGAGCAGCGTTCGCCGAACGTGACCCGAACCCCTGGCAGCTATCGCGATGTGGACTTTGTGCATCTGACGTCGCCGGATCGCCACGTGCACGTCTACTCGGCTTATCCGTCGGAGGGGATTCACGTCCGCAGCAACTGCAAAGTGGCTTTCGAGCGTGTGATCGATACCATCCTGGGCGGCGAAGACGGAGAAGTACAATCCCTGGCGGCCACCGACGAGTTCAAGTACATGCGGACGCTGATGCCCCACGCGGCCGCAGAAGAAGACGGCTTCGTCTATCTCTCCGATCCGTTCATTCGCCGAATGGTCGGTCCGCAGGTCAAGTTGACGGAGCGTCGGCGGATGCTGTGCTACAACCACCTGCGGATGATCGGTCATGCGGCGGGGCTGTATCAGACCGAGCACGGTAGTCGGCCCGATTCTCTTGCCCAGATGGCGGAAGCCCGCTGTACGCCGGGCAGATTCGGCGAGGGAGTGTTGGTCTGTCCGGACGGCGGCACCTACTGCTTGGAACTGGACGGATCATGCGGCGTTTGCTCCGTGCATGGCCGACCCGGTGCCCTGATACCCGGCTGCGAGATTCCGCTCTCCACCGTCTCACCCTCTGAAGCCGAAATGTATCGCCAGTTTGTCAATCAGTACAACCAGTACTGGCGGGAATACTTCGATCCGATCGCCGTGCGAATCCAAGTTCAGCCCGAACGTTACCGGGTGGAAACGATTATTCTGCCCTTGATCGATAACTCGATTTACACCGGTCTGGCGATGACTTTGGGCGGCGAGCCGAAACCGCTCGATTTGCCCCCGGTGTCGCAACGAAACATCTTCACCGTCGCCTTGAAGCTGAACAAACAGCGGCTGCTGCAAGAAGCAGGCTTGGCGCCTCCGACTCCGCAGTTGGCCCAGCGCACACAGGAAGAAGCCGCCCGCCCGGCCAGCGCAGAGAACCTGGCGCGGCTTGGCCTGGCAATGCACCTCCACCACGACATGTTCAAACATTTCCCGCCCGCCGTCGTCACGCAGAGGGGTCAAACGAAGTTCAAACACCCACATAGCTGGCGCGTTGCGATTCTCCCGTTCTTGGAGCAGCAAGTCCTGTATGACCAGTACAACTTCCACGAACCGTGGGACAGCGAGCACAACAAGAAACTCCTGAAGCAGATGCCGGCGGTCTTCCGGCGTCCGGACGCGCCGGTAGACTCGACCAACGCCAGCTACTTCGCGCTGGTCGGACCGGGAACCGTATTTGACGGCGACAGGGGTCGAAATTTCTCTGACATCACTGACGGGACTTCCAACACCATTCTGCTGGTGGAAGCAGAGCGGGACATCCCCTGGACGAAACCGGAAGACATCCCCTACGACCCGAAGAAGCCGCTGCCGAAGCTCGGCGAGGACCGGCTGGTCGTCTTGTGTGACGGCAGCGTTGGTCGGCTGTCAGAAGCCATTGACGAGAAAACGGTTCGCGCCTTGATCACCAGGGCAGGAGGCGAAGTCGTTCAGCGCGAAGGAAACATCGAACCGGCACCGAGACGCCCCGCCCGCCGGGACGATCCCTTTGGACTGAACCAGCTCACGCGCGGCATGCTCGATCAGCGCGAAGTCTACGAGTTCGTGGCTCATGGGTTGGGCGACCGAATCGCCTTGCACGTCTACGACGCCGACCCGCTGTTCGACTTCCAGTTGGTCGGTTTCCTGGGCCGGGTGCTCGGCAGCTTTGCCGGCGGGCGGCCAGGTGGGATGGATTCCGAAATCCTTTTGATCGCGCCGCTGATCGCTTCGTTCAATACGCCGATTTCCGTCTCGGTGCCGGTCGAGGATTCGCGCATCGCCGATCGGTTTTTGTCGCGATTGGACACAGTGTTGGCCGAGCTTGCCCGCCGACCGCCGGAAGGATTCTTCTTCCCCATCGAAAAGGACTTCTACACGCTGCCGATCGGCCAGGAGCTGGCCGCGCGCAGTTTCGGCATCCAAATCGGGCCGGTCAAGCTCCGCTTCTTCTGGGCGAGGATCGGCGAGGCGATTCACATCGCCAGCAAACCGTTCATCCTAGAAGACCTGGCCGCGATGTGGGAGGCCGACGACTCAACCGCGAGCCACCCGACCAACTCCGCCGACTCAACCGGCCACGCCATGATGCGCATTCGAGCCGATCACTGGAACCGGGTTCTGCCCGCCTACCGGTTGGGCTGGGCAGAGCGGCATCGGATGGCATGTGTGGACAACGTGGGGCGGCTGTCCAGTTTAGTCCGGCTGGCCAGTGCCCAGCAGCAACACGGCGATCCTCGCGATATCGCCACCCAAACCGCCCGGCTGGCCCATCGACTGTACGGCGTCGAATTCTTTTGCCCCGAGGGCGGCAGTTATCTGGCCGCCGACGACGGAAAAACGGTATCGTGCTCTGTTCACGGTTGCGCCGTCCACCCACGACAAGCGGCCGTCGGTCCGCATGACGGGGCAATCGACGCCATGCTCCGCGAGTTGAGCGGCTTGACGGCGACGCTAACGTTCCTGGAGGACGGGTTGCACGCCGTTCTGACCATCGATCGTGCACCATGAACTGAAACTGGAACCTGGGGTCAGGTCTTGACATTTAACTTTTTCGACAGAGAGACTTGCTTCAAGGCCAAACGTGAACTCCAATGGGAAACCTAAGATCCGTTACCCCGACGAAGTGCTTCTGACGTGTGCAGTCCGCAGCATATTCGCTGTACATCAACACGTTCACGAGAAGATCCTGATTGGACCTGTTCAGCGGCAGATCGTGAACGAAGGAAATCTCGCAGGTCACACCCGGTTCGGCCGGATGGGGGAAACTGAAACCAGTGACTCGACCTTCATCGTCGGCACGAATGAACTCATCAAACAGGTATTCGTGGTCATCTTCATTGGCGATCAGCAAGAAACGCATATCGAGTTTCTTCAGCAGACGGATGTGTGGAGCATTACTTGCCAAGCCGTCTTCTACCACGATGATCGGCAAACGGGGATGTTCTTGACGGATCTTTTCCAACAATCGCTTGCTGGCGTTGCGTTCACAGTCGTTCTTGTTGCTTCCATCTTGTTTCACGATGGGCTCGGGAGCCAAGGGAATCACCTCGCGCTTTCCCGGCATAACCAAGGTAGCACACACCATCTGGTGATAGTACGACTTTTTGCCTGTCTTGCTTTCCCGACAAAGACAACTGGAGCAGTCAATCGAATCGGAAGAAAAATACTCTGTGCCATCGATCGCGAGCAGATAGTGGCCTTCGTGAAAGATAAACGGCTCCAGTGCCTTTCCTCGTTGCAACGCCTGAAAGATGACCTTGAACAACGGTCGCAGCCAGTCCGGCAGCACCGGGTCAAGTATTACTCGCATCTGTGTATCACTGGGAATCTGGGCGATCCGAAACAGGTTCTTCATGTTCTCGTCGTTGCGACGCCCATCGAACGCGAGCAGGGATGGGTCTTTGAGAGGAAACATCGCGAAGGCCGACATGATCGCATCGACAAGGCGATAATCGGGATCTTCACGCTGATCGGGCAGTTGCTGCGCCTCATCATAAATCTGTTCGACCAACTGATCGAAGGAGAGATGTTTCCGTGTTCGGGGCGTATTTACTCGTTCGGTGCGAGGGGGTGGCGCGATCATTCCGTGAAACTTCCTCATCGGTTAGCGGGACGCAAAGTACGTCCTTTCAGTTCCTGAATGTACCTTTTCCACCCGAAACCTGCACCTGGGGAGCCCCCATCCAATCTGCGCGAACTGCCAGCACTGCTAGCATCGCGTTTTCCCAGCGTTTTGCCCGTTTCCGCCGCTCGCCGGGAATTGCTGGAGCGCTTGTTGCAAATTCTTGGCAGCCTTGCGGTCTGAGGCTGTTGCACCGCTACGGTAGAGTCGGCGATCACATTATGCGCGCATCCTTGAAGGTGTAGACGTTTCCACCTGCCGACGAGAAATTCCACTCCTTTCAGGCCTGCTTACCAGCCCAGCGGGAAGGCTCGTCTCCGCCTCTTCTGCGCCTCTTCTGCGAGCCGAACCTTCAGCGACCGTCTGTTGCAGACCTTCTGACAGCTCGCGACCCAAGATTTTTGCAACGTTGGCGTAGATTCGACAAAAAGTTAAATGTCAAGACCTGACCCCTGTTCCCCTCCTTCCGCGTCTTGCCTCGATCAGCTCAGTGCGACTTGAGCCACATGTCGTCCCAGGCTCTTCGCCGTCGCGATCCCGAATTCGTCCTTCGACACGTCATCGTTTTGATTCCACAACCGGGCGCCGAAGTGGCTCGTAGGCCGACCCTCGCCCACGATCAACATCTCCTGGCACATCAAGGCAGTCTGTATCGACTGAATCGTCAACTCCTGACCACCACTGCGAGCCCCGCCGACCGCCAGCGCGCCTGCCACCTTTCCCGACAGGGCGAAGTCCTGGCGGCGGAACACGCCGCAACGGTCCAGAAACGCTTTGCACAGCGCCGTCATTCCGGCAAAGTACACCGGCGAACCGACGATAATGCCCTGCACGGCAGGATCGGCCAATTTCTCTGCGATCGGCGGGAAATCGTCGGCGACGCCGGAGGGCAGCGGCATCCCCACAGATGGTTCCCAGGGAATGCTTAACCCGGCTAGCTCAATCAACTCGGTCTCGATCCGCTCCGGGGCCACTTCTTTGGCCGCATCCAAGCAGACCTGCAGCGACATGGCCGTCGTCATACCCTTGCGCGGGCTGCACGCGACGCCGACGATTTTGATCTTGCCCGGTTCGTCTTGACCGTGGGCTTCGAGTCCACGGATGGCCGCCGTCGCGGCTGCTCCAGCGCTGGCAAGGGCCAAAAACCGTCGTCTAGATGGCATCGGATTCATCGTCGTTCTCCTTCAGAATTACAAGGTGTCAGGGTCAAACCAACATTTTCTTGACGTCGTCGACCGTCAGTTTTCTGCATTTCGCGCACCCGGTCCCCAGTACTTGCATCCGCTTCATGATACATCTCCAGCAGCAAAAAATTAAGAACGCACTCGTCAGCTTATGCAATGTTGGCCAATTATGCAAGCGAGGTTTCCGCGAAAATATGCTCTGGCCATCGGCCGGCAGAGCAATTCCTTCCCCGACTGGCCCCAGCACGAAAAAACTTCTCGGGAGATCTTGCCATCCGGCATGGATTGGGATATTATTTCGATGTTTGGCGAACACAGCAAGCACTAGGTTTCGTTCGTGACGGCGGCATCGCTACGTTGTTTCCCCGGGGCTTGTGTTGGAGTTGCCACTTTTTCGCATTCACCTTCCACGGGACTTTTTTGATGACTCGAATTCAGGTTTTCGACCCACCAATGTGCTGCTCGACA
>SKKK01000526.1 GCA_007121535.1 Planctomycetaceae bacterium
CACCACCTCGAACCCGCCCATGTGTAACAGTGTTCTAGCTTAATAGTACACCGATCATCGAAGCTGTCAATAGGTCGACAAACATTTTTTCCAAAATAATTCGTCCGAAAGGTGCCACCCATCGATTTATCAAAAAACGGCAACGAACGATTGGACTGAAGTTCCCCCGGAAGAAGCAGTTTGTTTTCCCTGTTTTATGGTTTTGAGCGAAAGTTGGCTGTGGTGGTTCTGCCTACAGGCTGATCGCCTGCAGTAACCGGAGCGCCCTCTTGCTTCGTCGGGTTGGGGGACGTCGCCCTGCTCTGTAAGTGTTGTATGCGGATTGTGAGCGGCACGGCTCTAGCCGCCGGTTCTGGACGCCAACGGCGGCTAGCGCCGTGCCGCTCACTCATCGCGACCCCAAAGTTTAGTCTGGACAACGCACGAGTTCCCAGATCTTATCGGCCAGCGAAGGGAGATCGTTGCGCGGCCATACGGGGATGGGCACGTCTGGCCCGTCGTCGCTGACTATGGCGGCGATGTCGGGTCGCTGCGCAGCCAGAGGCACGGTGCCGCCCGCTGCCCGCCAGACTTCGACTTTGATCCCCGACGAAGCGTCGATGTCGCCCTCGACCAACACGATCTGGCAATCGGCGTACAAGGGCAGCAACCGCTGGTAGTCATCCCGCCCGTCCCGGTTCAGGAAGATCCCCAGCGAGTCGCTGGTGACGATCGCCGCCGGTTGGCTGCCCGCCGTGCGATGGCGATGAGAATCCTTGCCCGGTGAGTCCAGTTCATGGTCGTGTCGGGAATGCTTGATCGTCCCGACCCGGATGCCTCGCCGGCAGAATTCGGTGACCAAATCGACGACCAACGTTGTCTTCCCGTGATTCTTGGGTCCCACGATGTGAATGCGATTCATAAGGCGTCACCTTTCACTGGAATCTACCATCCGGCCGGACCATGCGCCAGCCACTCGAACGCCAGCGACTTGCCGGCGGCCACAGGCCGGTTCCCCGGTGGCACTTCCAGATAACAATTGGCCTGGCTGGTGCCGAACAAGTCGGCGGAACTCGAACCCGGCAAAGGCTGCAAATGCCAGCCGCTTTCGGTCGTATCGGCTCGCCGGGCGCGGCCCAGCAGAAACCAGGTCCGGTTGCCACCGGTGCGGACGGGTTCGAGCAGTCTTCCCAGACGAATCTCCGGAACCGCAGAGGGCTGCCCGCACCAACGCCGGATCGCCGCAGCGACGTAGCGGTGAAAACAGAGATGGGCCGCCAACGGATTGCCCGGCAACCCGAACAGCAGTTGCCGCCCTCGCCGGGCGAACAAGAGCGGCTTTCCCGGCTTCTGCGAGACTTTGTGAAAGACCAGTTCGGCCCCGATCTGCCGAAAGCTGTCCGGCACCAGATCGTAGCGTCCCATCGACACGCCGCCCGTCAGGACCACCAGATCGCAGGCCTGCATCGCATGCAGCGCCTCGACAATCGCCTCGATCCGATCGTCAGCATGATGCATCTGCGGCACACTCAAACCGCAGCCAAGAACCATCGCCGCCAGCATGGGACCGTTGGAGTCGCGGATCTGAGCCGATCCGGGGGACTGGCCGCTACCGATCAACTCGCCACCGGTCGTCAGGATCCCAACGGTGGGAGGCAAAAACACTCGCACCTCCCGATGCCCGACCGAGGCCAACACGCCGACGGCCAAGGGTGTGATTACGTCACCTGATTGCAGCACCACCGAGCCTTCCGGGCTTTCAGAACCGCGCAGGGCGATATGTTGTTGGCAGAGGACATCGCGGGGCATTCTGGCATATCGGCCGTCGCGTTCCACAAGTTCCCCGGGCACGATCGCACGGGTCCCCTTGGGACACGCGGCGCCCGTCATGATTTCGATGCAGTGGCCCGCCACGACCGGTTCCGTTGGCGTTTGGCCGGCAGCCAACTGTCCCGCGACCCGCAATGGCTTATCGCTGCCGATATCCGTCCCACTCACCGCATAACCATCCATCATCGCGCGATCGAACGGAGGATAGTCACGGTCGGCCCGCACATCCTCTGCCAAACGTCGCCCCGTCGCCTGCAACAACGGAACCGAACATGCTGTGGGCTTGAGCGTCGCTTGCACCACGATCTGCAACGCTTCATCCGGTGGAACAAGACGGGCCTTTTGTGTCATAAGCTCCCGGGCAGATATTTCTTTGATGGAATCGGGCGAAAGGGGTCGGGAGTCGTTTTCGGATGACCCGCTTCCCATGTGGTCAATCGTTGGCCGAAAACGACTCCCGACCCCCGCTACGTCCCCCTATGCAAGGTTACCTCTATCGACAAGAAACTCCTCGCCGGGTGCCTACCCGGCGGCATTCTTGGCCAAGGCACAAAGTTGCTCTCGCCTTTCTGCCGGCCACGAATCCAATGCAAATATATACCAACAGGTATAGAATATGCCTGCATGACATCCCTGTCAAGACGGGCTGTTTCGAGCCGATCGGGCGCTATCTCCGGAACCGTTGGGACGACATGGGCTCCCATCCGAACGACGTCCAGGACTTGCCTGATCCAGGACGGCCGAGCTACCAGTCGCTGACGGACAACTGGTCGATGGGCCTTCGTATCGGCGCCCGCGATGGGCATTCATGAAGATGTGGCGCGGTGGCCGGCGCGGCGGAGGGCTTCGATCAGATCGGGGACGCGAACGGGTTTGGTGAGGTAATCGTCCATGCCCGCGGCCAGGAACCGCTCGCGGTCGCCTTTCATGGCGTGTGCGGTCAAGGCGACGATCGGGGTGTGGGCGGCGCGGACGGACTCCAGTTCACGGATCGCGGCCGTCGCTTCCAGGCCATCCAACTCCGGCATCTGAACGTCCATCAGCACGACGTCGAAACGCTGCGACTGGAACGCGGCCACGGCCGCGCGTCCGTTCTCGGCCAGCGTCACCCGATGCCCCAACTTCTCCAACAGGCCCATCATCAGCTTCTGGTTGAACACGCTGTCTTCGGCCAACAGCACGTCCAGCGGACCGTAGCCGTCGTCACTGTCGCCGTCCCTGGCTACGCTGGCGATGGCCTCCCGGGGGCTCAGCCCCAAGCTTTCGACGATACCGTTGAACAATTCCGATCGTTTGATCGGTTTCATCAGATGGGCGCGCACGTTCAACTCGCGGCATCGCGCCGCGGTCTCGGGCGTCTTGTCGGACGCGATCACCATGACGACGGCTCCCGCCAGCTCGCGGTCCTCGCGGATCTGTTCGATCAGGGTGATCCCGTCCAGGCTCGGCATGTGGTGGTCCACCGCGATCAGATGGTAGGCAGCGCCGTTTCGGATCGCGTGACGCATCAGACCCAGCACGCACAGCGGATCTTGTGTGGTCTGCGGCTCCATGCCCCAACTGCGTACGGCTTCTTCGACGATGCGGCAATTGGTGTCGTTGTCGTCGACGATCAGGACGCGCATCCCCTGCAGCCGTTGCGGCGACACCGCCGGGCGCCGCGCGACCGCCGGCGACTGCGCCAATTCCACCAAGATGACAAAGTGCATCGTCGTTCCGCGTCCCAGTTCACTCTGGACGGCGATCTGTCCCCCCATCTGCTGGACCAGGCGTGAGACGATCGCCAAACCCAGCCCCGTGCCGCCGTAACGCCTTCGCAGCGAGCGGTCGGCCTGCTCGAAGGCCTCGAAAATCAGCGCCTGTTTCTCTTCAGGGATGCCGATGCCCGTGTCGCTGACGGCGAACTGAAGCACCGCCTCGCGTCCGGTCTTGGACTCGCACTCGACTTTCAGAACGACCTCGCCTTGTTCCGTGAATTTGAGGGCGTTGCCCACCAGGTTGACAATCACCTGGCTCAGCCGTGACGGATCGCCCACCACGTCCTGCGGAACCTCCGGGCCGATGTAGCAGGCCAACTCCAGGCCTTTGCCGTGGGCTCCGACGGCGAGTGTCTTCATGGTGTCGCCCAGCGTCTCGTGCAGATCGAACGGGACGTGCATCAATTCCAGCTTGCCCGCCTCGATCTTCGAGAAATCCAGGATGTCTTCGATGATCGCCAGCAGCGAATCGCCCGCCTGCTGGACGATCTGCAACTGTTCCCGCTGCTCCTTGGTCAACGGCGTATCGAGCAGCATCTCGGTCATCCCGATGATCGCGTTCATCGGAGTGCGGATCTCGTGGCTCATGCTAGCCAGGAACAGGCTCTTGGCCTCGCTGGCCGCCTCGGCTGCCTGCCTGGCTCGGATCAGTTCCTCCTCGGCTTGACGGCGCTGTTGGATCTCCCGCTCCAACAAAATGCTGTGGTGCAGCGTTTCGGGAAAGGCGCCCAGCACCTCCTTGACCAACTTCTTGTACGGCAACCGACTGCGTTCCACGCCCAGCCAGGGTAGCGGATCGAGTCGTTTCGGGCTGCGCCACACCACGTCGAACTGACCGGCCGCCGTCACGCGCCCGACATAAGCGTTCATTGCGACGTGCCGGTTCGCCTGGATGGTCAGTTCTCCGGCCGGCCCTTCGAGCGATTGGCCGACAATACGCCTGGCCACCTCCGCCACGTCGAAGGTTCCCGCCGTCTCGACCGCCTGCTTCCAAAGGTAGATTTGGCAGTAGGCCAGGGCCATGGGGGCCGAACAAACTCTCGCCGGACCGTAACGCTCCCGGAATCGGGCGACGAAGCATCGGTTGGCGGGCAGGTCCAAACTTTGGAAGTAGTTCCAGCATGCCCAATGCCCCCGGGCCGCGTCGGCGATGGATTCCAGTTCGGTCTCACCGATGCTGACCGACATCACCGGGATTTCGTCAGCCGACAGACCCGCCGCGCGCAGTTGGCGAAAGAACGCATGATTGCTGTCGCCGTTCAAGGTGTTGAACACCAACTGAGGCCGTAAACGCCGGATTTGGTTGATGGCGTCCGTGAAATCCTGGCCCCCCAGCGGCACATACCGCTCGGCCACAATGTGCCCGCCATCGGCACGTTCCTCGATCAACGATCGGATCAAACGGTTGGCCGCGCGCGGGAACACGTAATCCGATCCGACCAGAAAGAAACGCGAGCCGAGATGCTCCAGCGCCCACTCCGCCGCCGGAGCGATTTGTTGGTTCAGGCAACTGCCGGTGTAGACAATGCTGGGCGATTGCTCGAGGCCCTCGTATTGCACCGGATACCACAACAATCCGCCAGCGGTCTCGACAATTGGCCGTACGGCTTTGCGGGATGCGGACGTCCAGCATCCGAACAACGTCATCACACCCGACGCCAGCAACTCGCCCGCCCGCTGGCCGAACGTGTCCGGGCTGGAGCCACCGTCAGCGACCACCGGCTCGATGCGATGGCCGAGGAGGCCGCCGAGTCGGTTGATCTCCTCGACGGCCATGCATTCGGCGTCGACCAGCGGCCGTTCGCTGAGCGCCATCGTACCGGTCAGCGAGTGAAGCAAACCGATCCGGGCCAACTTGCCGCTCGCAGATTGGATGGGGTGAAACATAGCATCCTCGCAAATCAGCCCTCACGAAACCACCCACCCTGTTCGCGGGGGCTGCGGGGCGCGATGTACCTGCCTCTTGTTTCTTGCAACCTTGGAGTATACCACAGGCGGCGAAAATTATTGCACGACGTTCGCGGGGCGGTCGCCACGCGCACGTAAGCACCCGGCCAGACATTTCTTGGTGGAATCGGGCGATAGGGCTCGGGAGTCGTTTTCGGAGAACCCGCTTCCCATGTGGCCCCCGAGCGCCGAGCGGAAGCCCGATCGGGTCCCGCTCAGCGCTCGGGACCCACACAATCGTTGCCCGAAAACGACCCCCGACCCCGTTGCGGCCCCAATGCAAGGCTACTGCGTTGTCCAGGCGAAATCTTGGCGTCGCGATGAGTGAGCGGCACGGCGCTAGCCGCCGGTGGCGTTCAGAATCGGCGGCTAGCGCCGTGCCGCTCACAATCCGCATTTTTCGCCCGGACAACGCACTACCTTAATCGACAAGAAACTCCTGGCCGGGTGCTTATGGCAGCGTTTGTCAGTCCAAGATCTGTCGCAGGGCTTCGAGTTCGGCGGCGGCTTCGACGGTAAACGGGTTCAGCCGATGGCTTTGTCCGCGATGTCTTTACGGCACCACGCGCCCGTCCAGCGGATGCACTTCACTGCCGTATACGCTTGCAGCTTGGCTTGGGCGATAGAGTCTCCCATCGCGGTCACCCCCAGCACTCGGCCGCCATCGGTGACCACCTGGCCATTGTCCAGACGCGTGCCCGCGTGAAAGACCTTGACATTCGGTACTTCCGCAGCCTGGTCCAGACCCCGTATCGGATGCCCCTTGCCGTAATCGCCGGGGTACCCCTCGCTGGCCATCACCACGCACACGGCGGGACGCGGATCCCAATGCAAACCATCGAGTTCCTCCAGCCGTCCGTCGACCGTTGCCTCCAATACATCGACCAAATCGCCCTGCAACCGCATCAGGATCGGCTGGCATTCGGGATCGCCGAACCGGACGTTGTATTCCAGCACCTTGGGGCCTTGGCGGGTGAGCATCAAACCGGCGTACAGCACACCGCGAAACGGCGTACGGGCTCGCTTCATCGCGTGCACGGTGGGGACCAGCACGTGTTCCTCGATCCATCGCATCCGCTGGTCGTCGACGACCGGGGTGGGGCTGTAAGCGCCCATCCCACCGGTATTCGGGCCGCGATCCAGATCGTACGCCGGTTTGTGGTCCTGGGCGGCGGGCAGCGTCAAGATCGTGCGGCCGTCCGTGATGGCCAAGACACTGGCTTCAAGACCTTCCATTCGTTCTTCGATCACGATCTGGTCCCCCGCGTCACCGAACTCGCGATGAAAGGCGATCCGGTCGATGGCTTCCAGTACTTCCTCGCGTCGCTGGCAGACGATCACGCCTTTGCCAGCGGCCAAGCCATCCGCCTTGACGACCAGTGGCGCCGATTCGTCTTCCTCCCCGTACCGATCGTTGACGAACCCCATCGCTTCGGTCGGGTCTTTGAACACGTGATAATCGGCGGTGGGAACGTTTGCGCTGCGCAGCAGGTTCTTGCAGAAGACTTTGCTGCCTTCCAGTTGTGCCGCCGCTTTGCTGGGTCCGAAAATCCGCAGCTTGGCTTCTTGGAACGCATCGACGATGCCCGCGGCCAGCGGCGCCTCGGGCCCGACCACCGTCAATTCGATGTGGTTTTTTCGAGCAAAGTCGATCAAGCCGGCGAAGTCCATGGGCGACAGATTGACATTTACCGCTTCTTGACAGGTTCCGGCGTTACCCGGCGCGACGTAAACTCGCTGGACCCGGGGGCTTTGAGCGATCTTCCAAGCCAACGCGTGTTCTCTGCCACCGTTGCCGACGACCAAAACGTTCATGGCGACCTTTCCTTTCTAGTTCGTTCGTGGCTCGATGCGATCCTTACCGACCCAGGGACGCAATACCTCGGGGATAACGACCGACCCGTCCGCCTGTTGGTAGTTTTCCAGGATGGCGATCAACGCGCGGCTGATGGCCACCGCGGTGCCGTTCAACGTATGCACGAAGTGGGTTCCTTTTTCGCCGGCGCGTTTGAAGCGGGCGTTCAGCCGTCGGGCCTGATAGTCCGTACAGTTCGACGTACTGGTCACCTCGCCGAATTCGCCGCCGTCCCCGCGCCCCGGCATCCAGGCTTCCAGGTCGTATTTCCGATAGGCCGGTCCTCCCAGATCCCCCGTCGCCGTATCGACCACGCGGTACGGGATGCCCAAACCATCGAAAATGCGGCACTCCAATTCGCACAAGTGTTCCAACATCGCATCGCTGTGGTCCGGCAACGTGAAGACGAACATCTCGACCTTCGTGAACTGATGCACCCGGTAAATGCCTCGCGTCGCACGCCCATGCGCCCCCGCCTCGGTGCGATAGCAATGGCTGATGCCGCACAACTTGATCGGTAACTGTTGAGCGTCCAGCGTCTGGCCGGCCAGCAGTCCGCCCAGCGTGATTTCGGCCGTCGCGATCATGCTGAGTTCCGAGTTTTCGATGCTGTAGATCTGCGTTTCCGGGCCGCGAGGACTATATCCGGTGCCCGCGACGATCGCGTCCCGAGCCATATCGGGAGTGATGGTCGGGGTAAACCCTTCGGGCAACAGCACCTGGAGCGCGTATCGCTGGAGAGCCAGTTCCAACAGGACCGCCTCGTTGCGCAAGAAGTAGAAACCATGCCCCGTGGTTCGGGCGCCGCCTTCCAAATCCAGCAAATCCAGCTTTTCGCACAACGCCACGTGATCCAACGGTGCGAAGTCGAAGACCGGCAGCGCCGCTCGGCCCCGGCGGATTTCGCGGTTCGCCCCGTCGTCAGCGCCGACCGGCGCGTCGGGATGCGTCATGTTCGGGATGCTCGCCTGCAATTCGACGATCGTGGCTTCCAACGAATCATGTTCCGACTGAGCCGCATCCTTCTGGTCTCGCAGCCGTCTTCCTTCTTCCTTTCTGGCCTCGCGCTCCTGAGCATCTTTGGCTTTGCCGATCGTTTTCGAAACTTCGTTCGCTTGTCGATTCAACTCCTGCACTTCAGTTAACTTCGCGCGCCGCTGATGCTCCAACGCGACCAGCCCGGCGATGTCGACCGAGATATTGCGCTGGCGGCAATTCTGCTGAACCAGATCGGGGTTTTCGATGATGAATTTTCGGTCAAGCATTGTGTTTCCTCTTGATGTTTAGATCGCCGGACGATGCCTCGAAAGCCGGCAGCAGCATCGCTGCTGCCGGTTATCGTCGTCACGTCAAGCCGCCGGTCTGAGCCTGCCCAATTCGTGCCAGAGGTGGGCGCTGGCCCGGATTCCACGGTGAAAGTCGGCCAGCGAAAACTTTTCGTTGGGCGCGTGCATGTTGTCGTCGTCCTGCCCCCATCCCAGCAACAACGGGTCGGCGTCCAGTTTCTCTCGCAGTGCCGTGACGATCGGGATCGAACCTCCTTCGCGGATCAATACGGGGGCGCAGCCAAAGCCTTGCTCGATCGCCCTTGCCGCTGCCATGACATAAGGGCTGTCCGGCGGAACCAGCACGCCGGGCGAGCGATGCATCTCGATCAATTCCCAGCGGATTCCCGGAGGACACAACGCGGCGAGCTGTTGCTTTAAGCCGCTGGTAATCTTGTCGCCATCCTGGTGGGGAACCAATCGAAAGCTGAACTTTGCTCCGGCTGCTGCGGGCAACACGGTCTTGCTGCCTTCGCCCTGATAACCGCCCCAGATCCCGTTGATGTCGAACGAAGGCCGTGACCACCGGCGCTCCAGCGTCGAATAGCCGACTTCGCCACTCGTTGTATCCAACCCCAATTGGGCAAGAAACTTCTGCTGATCGAAAGGTAGCTGTGCAAACCTGGCTCGTTCGTCCTCCGTCATCGGCACGACGTCATCGTAAAAACAAGGAACGGTAATCCGGCCCGATTGGTCCATTAGCCCTGCCAGCATCGTGGCCAGAGCGTGGATGGGATTGGGCACCGAACCACCGAATGTCCCCGAGTGCAGGTCCGAATCGGCAGCCTGCACTCGAAGTTCGTAATAGGCGATCCCCCGTAATCCATAGGTGATTGCCGGTTGGCCAGGTCCAAATTGCGGCATATCGCTGATCACGATCACGTCGCAGGCAAATCGTTCGGCCGATCGGTCCAGCAAAGCATGCAGGGCCTCGCTGCCAACCTCCTCTTCCCCTTCCAGCAGGAACTTCAATTGAATCGGTAAGGAACCGTGGGTTTTCAGCCACGCTTCGGTGCTGTGGACATGGGTCAGCATCTGCCCTTTATCGTCGGTTGCGCCGCGAGCGTAGACGTTGCCGTCGCGTACCGTCGGCTCGAATGGCGGACTGATCCACTGTTCGAATGGTTCGGGTGGCTGCACGTCATAATGACCATACACCAAGACCGTTGGTGCACCGTCAACTGGGGGGGACTGCGCATAGACAATGGGGCAGCCATCCGTGGCGATGCACTCGGCGGCCAGCCCCAGAGCGGTTAAATGTGTCCTTAACCACTCGGCGGCTTCGCGAATTGCTTCGCGGCAACGGCTATCGGCGCTGACGCTGGGAATTCGCAACAGATCGCACAAATCCCGCTCAAAACGCGGAGCATTCTCTTGCAGGTACTGATCGATTCTTTGCATGACCACTTCAGTCGGCTCTTCCAGGGTGAAAGCCATGTAATATAATGAGTGACGGGCCGCAGGACCATTCCCGACTTGATCTTCCCTGCGGATTTCCAGGTTGATGGGGTTTTTAGTTTCAAACCGGTGAAGAAAAGGGAAGAACGTTGCCCTCCAAGACGCTGAGTGCCGTGGCCGAGGTGGAAGAGCGCACCGCCATCAGACGCCGCCCCGAAAAAGACAGCCGCCCCAAAAAACAGCCTCGCTACAATGTGGTACTTTGGGATGATGACGAGCACACGTATGAGTACGTGATCCGCATGATGAAGGAATTGTTCGGCCATCCTTCAGAAAAAGGTGCTCAGATCGCCGAACAAGTAGACAAGTTAGGCAAAGCGGTCTGTTTGACGACCACAAAAGAGCATGCTGAGTTGAAACGCGATCAAATCCATGCGTACGGCCGCGACCCCTTGATCGCTCGATGTCAAGGCTCGATGTCTGCTACCATCGAACCACTGCCGGAGTGAAGATCTTTGGGGATGACGGCGTTACGCGGCCGGTCGGCGAGCGTCGCCGCGTCCTGATAGTCGTTCGTCCTGCAGGTCCTCTTCCGCTCGGTACTGCAAGCAATCCTTCAACAGACATTCGATGCGGCTGTTCAAGTCTTCCAGTTCCGCCAACACTTCGTCTTGTCTTTGGTCCAGCTCGTCCAGCAAGGTGCTCTGTCTTTCTGGTTCTGACATCGCCAACGGTGCCTCTTTCGGTGGGTGATTCGTGCCAGTTGTCTAGTGCGTTGTCTAGGCGAAAAATGCGGATTGTGAGCGGCACGGCGCTAGCCGCCGGTTCTCGACGTCACCGGC
>SKKK01000239.1 GCA_007121535.1 Planctomycetaceae bacterium
CGTTCGCGCATCGTACTGGACGCTGGGCCAAGAAGTGTCGGGGCAAATTCATCTACTTGGGCAGCATCGCTGACGACCCGTCGGGCGAGCAGGCCTGGCTCAAGTGGCTCGGTATTCGCGACGATGTTCGTGCCGGCCGGACACCTCGCCCGAAAGTCGAAGGACTGACCGTTCGCGACTTGGCGAATCACTGGTTGACCAGCAAACAGGCCCTGCTCGATAGCGGCGAATTGGCCGGACGAACGATGGTCAATTACAAGAACCTCACCGATCTGATTGTTCCCGTCTTGGGGCCGGATCGACTGGTTGAAGACCTGGCACCCGAGGATTTCCGCAAGTTGCGATCGGCCATGGCCAAACGCTGGGGACCTGTGCGGATGGACATCACCATTACGTATGTTCGGGGCATCTTCAACCACGCGCTGGAAAACAGGCTCATCGAAAGACCTGTTTGGTTCGGGACCGAGTTTGAGCGACCGAGCGCTAAGACGCTTCGCAAAGCCCGGAATGAGAACGGACCAAGGATGTTCACGCCAAAGCAGTTGCAGGCGATGCTGGAAGCTGCGAACCCCGTGCAGAAAGTCGTAGTGCTCCTGGCCATCAATACGGCGTTGGGCAACTCGGACTTGGCCCGACTGCCGATCAACGCTATCGATTTGGAAAACGGTTGGATGCACTTCGCACGAGGCAAGACAGGCATCGACCGTAAAATCCCGTTGTGGCCGGAGACGGTGGACGCCATCAAGAATTGGTTGGCCGTGCGACCCAAGTCCAAACCAGGCTCAGCAAAGTTCCTGCTGATTTCGCGGCAAGGACGAGCGTATCCCGGCGACCGTGGCTCCATGTTCGTGGGTCGGCTATTCCAGTTGACCGCGAAAGCGGCGAAGGTGGAAGGGCGATCGCTTTACGACGCGCGACGCACATTTCAAACCATCGCTGAAGAAGCCCGCGATCTGGCGGCCGTACAGGCCGTTATGGGCCACGCGGCTCGATCCGACGATATGTCAGCCATTTACCGGCAACGGGTTTCAGATGAGCGTCTGAGGGCCGTGGTTGGCGTGGTCCATGATTGGTTGTTTCCCGCGGACGCGGGCGGCGAAAATGCGTAGGGGAGCTGTCGCTGGTTTTCTGCGGCGGGCGGATCACGCGGCACAGATGGCGACCCATTTTTACGCGGAGTAATACCAAATGCACCGAAATGCACCGCTCCTGCACCGAAAAAAACCCGGTTCTGTACCGAATTCTTGGTGTTTCGTACCGATTTTCCAGCAGGCATGCAATCATTTCGGGTGTATTGAATTTTTAACAAATAGTGACCACTTTCTAATATGAACCACCATAGATAGGCATGCAAAAGGCGTTTCACTGTCCTAAAATATGTATTATCTGTACAGATTGGGTGTGTTTCGTTTTCGACTCTTGTGTTTACCGAAGGCAGCGGGCTGGTCGCCCCCGTCGCCTGGCCTGATAGACCGTTGAATTTATTTCCCTCACCCGAAAACAGGCATCGCCCCGCGCTGCCCGCTTTGACCGGCAACGCCCCCAAACTGCCCAAGAGTGGCTGAAGGTCCGCTGGGAACCGAAAGACCCGGTTACGCACAATTTCGAGGCAACAACACGGAGAAGCCGCCAGTACTCCCTCGACGGCACACTGCGATGCCATTACTGTCGATCTTGTAGCGAATCCCGCTACCGATTTCCTGAACCACCCTGAATTGCCCCCGTTGTCGGCACCCCCCTCCCAATGCAATACTCGAAAGAAATTGTTCTTGCGATTCCGACAGACAACTTTAGACCCGTCCTGTTAGGGGCGGCGTTTTTCCACTGCAATAGGCGACAGGTTTGTTGGTTCAGCAAAGCTACGAAGCATGGATTCATTATTCGAACAGATACCATCCCCGTTCAGTTTTTCGGAAACGGGGAAAATGCGGGGGGTTTTTCGTGACCACCTGCCCTCCGACCAATTCATAATCAGTTTGCCGAAGCGATTCGGTAAGCTCAATCAAGCAGCCATCAAGCTTGCGGGCGGAACAGGATTGCCGTTTTCCAAGGCGATTTCTGTGATCGGCAAGATCCTTGTTGATGCCGCATCAGAATGTCAGCAGTCAGCGGCTCAGTTCCTTGTCGAGATGAATAACCTGCTGAAAAACCCCCAGAATCGCGCGGGCGGGGAAAGGCTTAGTGCCGGGGACGAATATCAGCTCATCGAGGTTGTGCGAGCGATGTGCAACGGGGTCGGTCGTGTGGACGCCGACACCCGCCAACTGCTCATACCGGCGATCTGTTCGTCCGGGCGGTACATCGGAGCGACTGTCGCGCCACATCTGAGCGAGTTTGCCGACGACCCCCAGCTCGATATAGAGTTGCGAATTCTTGCGACGAGAGAATTGCAGCGTTGTGGGACAGCCGCCGCATCCGTTGCAGTGGAGCCACTGCTACGCATTTTAGAAGGCAAGTCTTCACAAGACCTACTGGAAGCGGCGGCCCAGACACTGGTTTTTTGTAAGCGTCCGGGATAAGCATGGTGTAGGGACAGGGGCGAGATTTTGTGACGGGATGCACATGGGGCTGGGTGACGAGCCGAAACGTGAGGGGGGATGGATGCATCGCAGGGGGAATGTCCTGCTCACCGCCATCGGCTCAGGACGCGACGGTCGCCGAGCTGGGGGGGCGCAGGTCAAAGCCTCGAGTGTCGCCCGGCTTGCTGTGTGGGGCTTTTCGCAAGGGCAGTGCGTCGCGCGAGCCGCTCGGGTGGAAGACGCAGCGAAAGTAGATCGCCCCACGAAAAATCGGACGCAGGGTCTCGGCGACGCCAAAATATTTTCGGCGACAGACGACGTCAGCAAGGCGATTGGCTGGCCACCGACGCTTGGCGAGCCTCAATGCGGGCGCGAAC
>SKKK01000625.1 GCA_007121535.1 Planctomycetaceae bacterium
GGCCGTATCGGGCGCATCGATGGCATCGGGTTGTTCCTCGGACTGATCTGCTACGTTGGCTGGTCGCTTCGCCAAAGCCGCAAAGAAGCGGCCGCCGTCCAGCGGGAATCCGAGCAGGGCTCTACCGAAACACCGAAGGGGATTTCCGCGCAGATGGTCCTGCAAATCGGCTTGATTTTGGTTGGCCTGTTGTTGTTGACTCTGGGAGCCAGATGGTTGGTGCATGGATCGGTGACGATTGCCCAGGTCCTGGGCATGAGCGAACTGCTGATCGGTTTGACCATCATCGCCGCCGGAACGTCATTACCTGAGGTAGCGGCTTCGATTCTTGCAAGCATCAAGGGCGAACGGGACATCGCCGTCGGCAACGTGGTGGGTAGCAACATCTTCAACATCATGTGCGTGCTGGGCCTGTCTGCCGGCGTTGCTCCCAATGGCATCGAGGTCTCACCGACCGCCCTGCACTTGGACATTCCCGTGATGATTGCCGTATCAGTGGCCTGCTTGCCGATCTTCTTCACCGGGCATGTCATCGCTCGCTGGGAGGGTGGTCTGTTTTTCGCTTACTACTGCATGTACACCGCCTCGTTGATCCTTGCCGCCACGAATGAATACGCCAGTCGCACCTTTGGAGGAATCATGCTTGGCATTGTCATACCATTGACGGTAATCACCTTGATCATCAGTGTGGTTCGATCGGCGAAACCGGTCATCGCATCCAAGGGACGCATTGATTGAATATGCCCGAGTTCATCGGGAAATTTGTCGTGGGACGGGTCTTGCGGGTGTGGGTGGGAACGATATATTCTTGGGTCTGCTGAAACATAACGGTCATACGGAAACGGATGTTTCCAGGGCGAAGGGGAACTCGATGGCTCGCGAATGCGAAGTGTGTGGAAAGAAGACACAGGTCGGTAATGCAGTGGAGACGCGCGGCAAAGCCAAGTATCTGGGCGGCGTCGGGACCAAGGTCACGGGGATTACGCGTCGGAAGTTCAAGGCGAATTTGCAACGCGTTCGGGTGGTGACGGGTAACGGAACCCATAAGTCGATGCGGGTTTGCGCTCAGTGCATTCGTAGCGGTGCGGTGCGAAAGGTGGTGCGGCAGCAACCATTCAAGCTGCCAAGTAAGTAGTTATGTCTGGTAAAACCATCCACTGATTGACTGGTTTCGATGAGCCTGACTCGCCAGCAGATCGTCAAAGTGTCCCTGCTCGCCCGTTTGCGTTTGCAAGACGACGAATTGGATCGCATGACGCACCAATTGGACCAAGTCGTTTCCTATATGGATCTGCTGGCCGAAGTGGACACCGAAGATGCCGAGCCGATGGCGCACGCGGTCGAGCAGACGAACGTTTTCGCGGAGGATCATGTGTTGCCCAGTCTGGATCGCGAGTCGGCGTTGAGCAACGCACCGAAGCGGGACGAACAGTGCTATCGCGTTCCTGCTGTTTTGGGGGATTAGCAGTCTTTCGCTGTCCTGATGGAATCTATGTCGATCCACGATCTCACGGCAACAGAACTGATCCGGAGGCTGGAGTCGGGCGATCTGTCGTCGGTCGAGGTCGTTCAAGCTTTCCTGAAGCGAATCGAGCAAGGTGACGGCAGAGTCCGTGCTTTCGTGCGGGTCGAGGCGAACCGGGCGTTGAGCGCTGCGGAACGGATCGACCAGCGTCGTCGCGGGGGCGAGTCGGTTGGTCGACTGGGCGGTTTGCCGGTGGCCGTCAAGGACGTGATTTGCACCGAGGGGCAAGCAACCACGTGTGCCTCGAAAATGCTCCAGCGTTTTACGCCGCCTTATGACGCCACGGTCATTCGTCGCTTGAAGCAGGCGGATGCGATCCTGATCGGCAAGACGAACATGGACGAATTCGCCATGGGGGGGACCACGGAGAGTTCGGCGTTGGCCACCACCTGCAATCCCTGGGATTTGGCGAGGGTGCCTGGTGGGTCGAGCGGTGGCGCGGCGGCTTGTCTGGCGGCCGGGATGGTTCCCCTTTCGATCGGCAGCGACACGGGGGGGTCGATTCGCCAACCTGCTTCGTTTTGCGGAGTCAACGGTTTGAAGCCCACCTACGGTCGGGTCAGTCGCTTCGGCTTGATCGCGTTCGCCAGCAGCCTGGACCAGATCGGCCCGTTGGCTCGGAATGCCGAAGACCTGGCGCTGTTGTTGGAAGTCTTGGCCGGTCATGACCCATCCGACTCGACATCCGCCAACGTTCCGGTCCCCGAATATTCCCGATTGGTCTCACAACCACTGGACGGTTTGACGTTGGGCGTGGTGCGCGAGCATTTCGGCGAAGGCTTGGACAGCCAGGTGCAGGAAGCGGTGCGTGAAGCGTTGCGGGTATACGAGTCGTTGGGCGCCACGGTCAAAGACATCTCGTTGCCTCACAGCCGCTACGCGATCGCAACCTACTACATCATCGCCTGCTGCGAAGCGTCCAGCAATTTGGCTCGTTACGACGGCGTGCATTACGGCTACCGCACGGACGAGACGGCGATGTTGGCGGATCTGGCCGCCGAGCAAAGGGCTTTGACTTCGCGAGGCGACTCGCCGTTGCTGGACGATCTCGATTCGCCGTTGGTGCGCATGTATCGGCAGACCCGATCCGAGGGTTTCGGCGCCGAGGTGAAACGCCGGATCATGTTGGGTACGTATGCGTTAAGCCACGGGTACTACGATGCCTACTACGTCAAGGCATTGAAGGTTCGCAGGCTGATCCGCAACGATTTTGACGCAGCGTTTCGCGAGGTGGATCTGATTGCCGGCCCGGTCGCCCCGACGCCCGCGTATCGGCTGGGTGAGAAGACCGAAGATCCGCTGGCGATGTATCTGGGCGACTTGTACACGGTGAGTGCCAATCTGGCTGGCATTTGCGCTTTGTCCGTACCTTGTGGGTTAAACGGCCAGGGGATGCCCATCGGGCTGCAGTTGCAAGGCCCGCTGTTGGACGAGCAACGTCTGCTGCGCGCGGCCCGGATGTACCAGACCGTCACCGACTGGCACACTCGCCGGCCCGAGGGTTTTTGAGGCTTGTCATGAGCGATCCGTCCTACGAAATCGTGATCGGGCTGGAAGTTCACGTGCAACTGCAGACGGCGACCAAGTTGTTCTGCCGCTGCAGCACGCGATTCGGCGCCCCCCCGAACACGCAAACCTGTCCCGTGTGTATCGGATTACCCGGCAGTCTGCCGGTCATGAACCGTCAAGCCTTTGAATTGGCGCTCAAGACAGCCGTGGCGTTGAATTGCGAGATTCCCGCCTTTACCAAGTGGGATCGCAAGCAATACTATTACCCGGATTTGCCCAAGGGCTATCAGATCAGCCAGTTCGATCTGCCCATGTCCCAGCATGGTTACCTGGAAATCAGCGATGCGAAAGGGGCTTTCGCACCCAAACGAGTCGGTATTTTGCGAGCCCATTTGGAAGAGGACGCTGGCAAGAGCATGCACGACGAGTTGGCAGGCAAGGCGGACAGCCGGATCGACCTGAACCGGACGGGCACTCCGTTGTTGGAAATCGTCAGCCAGCCTGACATGCGTTCGCCCGAGGAAGCCCGCGCGTACCTGACCGAGTTGAAGCTGCTGTTGACGTATTTGGGGGTTTCCGATTGCAACATGCAGGAAGGCAGTCTGCGAGTCGATGCGAACATCAACCTGCACGTAGCGACGCCGCAGGGGACGGTGGCGACACCGATCGTCGAAGTCAAGAACATGAACAGCTTCCGCGCGGTCGAGCGTGCGATGGCTTTCGAGGCGACTCGGCAGTTCGACGTTTGGAACGACACCCGCATCAGTCTTGGCGCGCCCGGCGGGCACAAGACGACTCGCGGTTGGGACGAACAAGCTCAGGTGACTCGGCCCCAACGCCAAAAGGAAGAATCCAGCGACTATCGATATTTTCCCGACCCCGACCTGGCGCCGGTGATCGTCACCGACCAGCAATTGGATGCGGTCCGCGCCAGTTTGGGCGAGTTACCCGCGGCACTTCGCGATCGGCTGCAGACCGAACGAGGCATCGATGCCTACGATGCAGACGTGATCGTCAATCAAGGGCGAGCGTTCGTGGATTATTTTTCGGAGCTGGCCGACATCGGCGGCGATGCGAAACGAGCCAGCAATTGGATGCAGCAGGACGTGCTGCGAGTGTTGAATGAACGGGATCTGACGATCGAGTTATTTCCCATATCACCGGCGTCGTTGGCAGAATTGTTGAAGACGGTTCAACGGGGCGAACTGGATACATCGCGTGCTCGAGACGTCTTCAACGTGATGGCCGAATCAGGCGACTCGGCAGCGCAGGCCATGCAAAGGCTGGGGATTCAGGCGGTGCATCGCGACGAGCTTCGCGATCTGTGCCGCGAACTGTTGGACGCCAACCCCAACGTGGTCGCCGATGTCCAGTCGGGGAAAGAGAAGGCGATCGGCGCGCTGATCGGCCAAGCCAAACGCCGCAATCCCAACGCGAATCCCAACCAGGTCCGCCAGCTTTGCCTGGAATTGATTCGCCAGCAGGGTTCCGCACAAGAGTAAGCACCCGGCCAGACATTCTTTGCTGGAATCAGGCGAAAGGGGTCGGGAGTCCACGATGCAAGGCTGCCTCGATTGACAAGAAACACCTGGCCGGGCGCTTACAGATTGTCTGTCCGGGTACCGGACAGTGGAATTCTCAGGTCGGCAGCAATCGCTGTTGAGTGTTTCCGAGGAAGGCGAACCGATGTCTTGCAGGTCGAAATCCGGCGACTGCTTCGAGCGGTGCCTTTCCGCCCGTTCGTGCTCAACCTGGAAAGCTGCCGGAAGTGTCCTTGCGCGTACCCTGCTACACTTCCCATTTTGACTTTCTCAGTTTCTTCTCCAGCGATCGCCGTTCTTTGTTTGGAATGTCTGGGAGTAGGAGCCAGTTACTGAGCAGGGCGCGTTCGTAACAATAGGTGCCATCGCAAGGCCGATGTTCGGCCAGAAGGGAAAACGCCTCGCGAACATCTGACGCCGTCGACCGGTCACGACGAGCAACTTGAGTCAAGGCAATGATCGCCGCGATCGTTGTCCAATCGGCGGGGCCCCATAATGCGGCCAGCAGGGCGTCGCGGCGTAACGAGGTATGCCAATCGCCATCCAGTTGTGCCAGCAGCAGCGCTGCCGCCAGTTGAACTCGAGGCAACCAGCCAAGCACGTCTTGTCCCTCGGGCAGCGGCGGAGGATGCACCATGACCGCCAGGATGCCGGCCGCATCGGTCGCTTCGAGCCGAGCCGCCGCACGGCTGGCCGACGCCCAGCTCGTTCGGTACTCGTACGGCTGCATGGCCAGTTCCCGAACGTGCTGTACGATGGTCGGGTAGGGCACCGGCGCGGCAGGCGCTGGTTCGGTCTCGTGATAGGTCCACAACAAGTACTTGACCGGACGGCATGGTTTGCGGGGATCGGGACGAGGAATCGAGCGGACCTGGACCAGCAACCGCGCCTTGCGTTGGTACGTCTCCGCCAGCATCCGAAAAGCCAGGCGGCTGCTCGGAGGGTCCAGGTAATCCATGGGAAGTACGAATTCTGCGTTAACACCTCCGTGTTCCTTCTCCAGTGGTTCAGTTCCCTCCATCTGCGGGCGGATTGTTCGCAGAAACTCAGCCGTAACGCCCTCCGGCTCAGGCAAGAACCCCAGGTAGGGAGTGCAACGCTCGGACAGCTCGCGAGCGCGTTGGTTGGTCGAATCGTCGTTCAATATTTTCCGGATTCGGTCCCGGTATTGCCGATCGTCGGTCTGCCGCCATTGAACGTACCACCGGGAGGGCAGCGCCCAAGAGTGCTCGGGATGCTCGTCCAATACCTGTTGGTAACTCGCATCGGCCCGGTCCCATTGTTCCCGATCCAGGTACATGTCCGCTGCTTCCAAGCGAGCGGCAGGATCATCGGGTCGGCAATCGATGGCCCGCTGAAAGAGATCCATCGCTGCGTCGATTTGGTCCATTTCCCGGCGGACCAGGGCTTCGGACATGAAAGCACACCAACCGGGGTGCTGCCGAACGAATTGCTCGGCCGCGCGGACAGCTTCCGAGAAGCGACCAGCCTTTCGCAGCACTTCGATCCGCGTCATTTCCGCCACCTCGGCTTGATCCTCGGTGATCTTCCAGCGGCGCATCACATTCACGTAGCGATTCAAGATACGCTGCTGATCGTTGGTGACGAATCTCCATTCGGGGTACTGCTGCGAGACCAGCGACATCAACCTCAACATCATCGGACCCGGCAACGATTCAACCGCCCCGGGCACTTCCAACCAGTCCAAGACCCATGCCTCCAAATAACTGGCATTCTGGTGGGCGTCGACCAACGCGAGTAACAGCTCCAGTGCCTCCTGCAAACGTCCCGAACGGGCAAGTAACCAAGCTCTCAGCGCCTCCTCTTCGCACGATTTCCCCCCAGCTTGGGATTCCGAAAAAAGTTCTTGCGGGTTATCCCGAACAGCCTGAAAATACTGCTCGGCCAGTCGAAGCGACTCGGAGTCGGACGCTGCCGCGCCCAACAACCGTGCCAGATGACGGGCACCCCTTGGCAAGTCTTCGCCAAGTTCCAATTCCTGTTGAGCGACAAAACGATGAAACTCGGGTGGACCGTTCTCCAAAGTCTTGGCTTTGCGCAATGAGCCATCGTGATCGGCAGATCTGCGATTTCCGCTGCCCATGATTTTTGTCCACCAGCCCATCGTTTTGTCCTTTGATCTACGGCATCAGCGATTCGCCGGTCTATTATATTGCACCATGGGACGGCGATAGTTGCAATCGGTCATCAGTGCCAAGCACTCGTTTTTCAAAATGGGTACGAAAAATTCTTGAGCGGAATCAGTTGGAGTCCGGGTCGAGACGCGACCAGGGAGCAAAGTCGGCCATTGGTGTCCACCGCCGCCATCTCCGGTGCGTCCACGTCCCAACGGTTGTCGATGGCCAACCCTTGCGACAAACGACGCTGCTGCGACGGATCGATGGTAATGCGGGGAAGATCGGGCAAAGCGTTCAATGGTGAAAGCAAATTCTCCCTCATATTTTCTTGTGTCAGCATGGCCAAATCGATGGCGTCATCCCGTCGGAATGGACCGATCGCCGTGCGAACCAGTTTGGACATGATCGCTTCGGTACCCAGTCGACGGGCGATGTCCCGTCCCAGCGATCGCACGTAAGTGCCCGAACCACACTCGATTTCGAGTGTGAAGTGCGGGTAATGGTAATCCATCAATCGCAATTGATGAATCGTGATCGTGCGAGCTTGCATCTCGACCGGCTGACCACCACGCGCCAGCGCATAGGCGCGTTTTCCCCGAACTTTCAACGCGGAATATGCCGGCGGAACCTGTTCGATTTGCCCGACAAATGCGGGCAGCACCGCCCGGATCTGTTCGGCCGTCGGCCGTACGCCATTATCCATCGGAACGACGTGACCGGCCGTATCCTCCGTGTCGCTGCTGCTGCCCATCAAGAACGTGCCGAGGTATCTTTTGGGCATGCGTTGGACGTACGGGATCAAGCGAGTCGCAGGGCCGACACAGACGACCAGCACACCGGTGGCCAACGGATCTAAGGTTCCGGCGTGACCCGCTTTCACGCGACCAATCAGCCGCTGAACGTGGTTGACCACATCCCGCGACGTCCAATCCGGTGGCTTGCATAAATTCAAAATACCGAACATGGAAAAGCATGGGTCTCATGGGTGTGAATAGCGAAAGGGACGCGACATTTGCGTGACGAGTTGACTCGTACCTATCGATATGCTGAAGTATGCAGGATGGAACAAAACGTCTCAAGCCCCCGTAGTGCCGGATCCACGCGAAATCCCGTCGCCACGTTCGTCAGAACGCGGTGATCCCCCAGTAGCCACGTTCGCCAGAACGTGGGGATTCCGCAGTAGCCACGTTCGCCAGAACGTGGATGTTCCGCACTCTGGCGAGTGCGGCTACCCTGGGCTCGGCGAGTGCGGCTACGAAGAACGACGCCGTGGCCGCTTGGGGTCAGGTACCCAAAGATGGTTGCCACCCGCGAAAAGACTGCTTATAAAAATAGGTGACATGATTGAAATCACGAATGCACCCATCGATCCAACGGAAGTCCTGCAACGCGTCGCTTCGAAGAATGCCGGCGCCGTCCTACTATTCTTGGGGACCACGCGCCAGTTTACCGATGGTCGCCAAACCGAGTCCTTGTATTATGAATGCTATACCGAGATGGCGCGGGAGATCATGGAAAGACTGGTCGAGCAAGCGAAGCGACGCTGGGCGTTGGAGGGGTGTTCGGTCACTCATAGAATCGGTCACGTGGGTCTAGGGGAAGCCAGTGTGGCTGTCGCGGTCAGCAGCCCGCATCGGAAGGCGGCTTTCGAGTCGGGCCAGTGGTTGATCGATCAGTTGAAACAAGTCGTACCCATCTGGAAAAAAGAGAACTGGGCCGATGGAACCAGCCAATGGGTTCATCCTGGCTGCGAAGCGTCGGCTGACGGGGCCGCCGAGCACTTTTGAAAACCATGGCGAACTGCGTGTTATGACCCATGCCGCTGCTTTGATTGACGGTTACGGCCGCGTGCACACTCATCTGCGGATCAGCGTCACGGACCGCTGTAATCTGCGTTGCTTCTATTGCATGCCGGAAACCGACGTGATTTTCAAGCCGCGTGCCGAGTTGCTGACGTTCGAGGAGATCGCACGAGTGGTGCGAGTTCTGGTTCCGATGGGAGTGAATAAGTTGCGGATCACGGGTGGAGAACCGCTGGTGCGTCTGCAGATCGATCGTCTGATCGCCCGATTGGCCGCGATCCCGGGCGTCCGGGATCTGGCCATGACCACCAACGGAATGCTGCTGGCAGATCGAGCCGAGGCATTACGTCGCGCCGGCCTGCGGCGTCTGAACATCAGCCTGGACGCGTTGGATGCATCGACCTTCGAACAGATCGGCAGACGGAACGGACTGGCTCGCGTCTTGGAGGGCATCGCGACGGCTCGTCGAACGGGGTTCGACAAGATTCGATTGAACGCGGTCGCCATCCGCGGGTTGACCGAGGACCAGATCCTGCCGCTGGCGGAATTCGCTCGGCAGCACCATCTGGAACTGCGATTCATCGAATTCATGCCGCTGGATGGTGACGCGAGTTGGTCGGACGAGCAAGTTCTGACCGGCCGCGATATCCGTCGCCGCATCGAGTCGGAATTCGGTCCCTTGTTCCCCGTGCCGCGAAGCGATCCGAGCCAGCCGGCGGTCGATTACCAGTATGGCGATGGCGCGGGTCGCATCGGCTTTATCGAACCGGTTTCGCATCCCTTCTGCGACCATTGCAATCGGTTGCGACTGACTGCCGAGGGCCAGTTCCGAAACTGTATTTTTTCCCAAGAAGAATGGGACGCCCGCGCGGTGATCCGAGGCGGAGGCTGCGATCGACAAGTGGCAGACTTGGCGCGACTTTGCGTTCAAGCCAAGAAAGCGGGACACGGGATCGATTCGCCTGAATTCCTACGGCCGCATCGCGCCATGTACCAGATCGGAGGCTGAGCGTGTCGGATCGGCCACGGATCTATCTGGATAACGCCGCCACCAGTTGGCCCAAACCCGAGTCGGTCTACGCCGCCATCGATGGGTACCAACGTCACCTGGGCGCACCGGCGGGGCGGAGCGCTTATCAGGAGGCGAATGAAGTCGAACGCTTGATCGATCGAACCCGCCGGCTGCTGGCCGATACGATCCATGCCGAATCACCGCAAAGCATCATCTTCACCAGCAATGGTACGGACTCGTTGAATCTGGCGCTCCACGGCCTGCTTCGATCCGGCGATCACGTGGTGACCAGCGTGGTGGAACACAATTCGGTGCTACGCCCGCTCCGGCACTTGGAACAACACCGCGACGTGACGGTCAGTCGGATCGGATGTGACGGTTGCGGTAGGATCGATCCTGACGAGATCCGAGCGGCGATCCGCCCGACAACTCGGCTGATCGCGCTGATCCACGCTTCGAACGTGACCGGAGCGTTGCAGCCCGTCGAAGCGATCGGCCAGATCGCTCGGCAACACGAACTGCTGCTGTTGGTCGACGCCGCGCAGTCCGTGGGGCACGTGCCGGTGGATGTTCGATCCATCCAGGCGGATCTGCTGGCGGCGCCCGGCCACAAGGCGCTGATGGGACCGCTGGGAATCGGATGGCTGTACGTGGGACCGCGAGCCCGGCCGCATCTGACGCCGGTCAGGCAAGGCGGCACGGGAACGCAAAGCGAATCGGATATCCAACCGGACAGCCTGCCCGATCGCTACGAATCAGGAAACCACAACGTGCCGGCGATCGTGGGTCTGGGCGCTGGATTGGAATTCCTGGAGCAGCGAGGCATCCCGGCTTTGCGACAGCACGAGCAGACGCTGACCGATCGGTTGTTGGACGGCCTGCAAAACATCCCCGGCATTCGAGTGTATGGGCCCACCGATCGGGACCAGCGGCTGGGGGTCGTGGGGATCACCGTGGACGGTTGGCCGCCGCAGGAGTTGGCGACCGTGTTGGACACCGCTTACCGGGTCCAGGTACGGGCCGGTTTTCAATGCGCGCCGTTGTTGCACCGAGCCTTGGGGACCGCGGCTCGGGGCGGCATGCTGCGACTGAGTCTGGGCGCATGGAACACCACGGAGCACATCGATACGGCGCTGGAAGCATTGACCGACTTGGCCGCCGAACCGATGGAAGGATCGGCAGCGGAATAACCGTCGGGTTATATTCTCTTCCCGGTCCTAGCGCCAAACGGTTGGAACGTTGGAGTTTGTCCTGCTTGACATGTTACGCACTTGCCGCCCCACCGGTCCTGCACCGGTGGTGGGAGGTTTGGAAACCACAATGCGACTCACCCTGAATTCCCCTTTCCCCGTCCCCTAGTGCCGGCCGCGACGCCCGCCTCAAGCGGGCTCGCGGCCGGCA
>SKKK01000148.1 GCA_007121535.1 Planctomycetaceae bacterium
CACGGTAGATGGCCCCTTCACGGCCGGTTGCTTCACAGCTCTGTTGCCATCGCTGCGGATCCTGAGCCTGCATGTCCATCACGGTCCCGTCCGCCAGAACCACCTTGCAAGCCAGCAGATGGTCGATCGTCTTGCCGTAGACCAGCGATCGCGTCCCCGAGGCGTTGTTGCCGATCATCCCGCCAATCGTGGCACGATTGCCCGTCGCCGGGTCCGGCGCTAAGTGCAACCCGAGCGGCGCCAGATTGGCATTCAACCGATCGCGTACAACTCCCGGTTGAACGCGAGCCCAACCCTCCCGGGCATTGACCTCCAAGACTTGATCCATCGATTTCGATGCATCGATCACCATCCCCGAACCGAACGTTTGGCCGGACAAGGACGTTGCCCCGCCACGCGGAATGATCGGCACCCGAAATTCTCCCGCGACTTTGACGGCCGCCACGCAATCATCCTGATCGGCAGGGACCACCACACAGACAGGCATCATCTGATAATGACTGGCATCGGTCGCGTACATCCCCCGGCTGGCCATATCGAAAAACACATCACCACGCACGGCCGCTCGCAGCGTTCGCTCCAGTTTCGCATGATCGACATCGATGGACATGAAGAATGGTGCTTCTGTTTCTTTTGGCTGCCTAAGTTTACCACCATTTAGGCGGTCCATATGATCGGGGTACCCGTTTTGCCGTTACCCGTTGTAAGGCCTGGTTCCAAACAGTAAGATAACAAAAATTCATTGGCGGTCATCGGTCCAGAGGTGAACTGGATCTGATCCTTACGGGGCGTAGCGCAGCTTGGCTAGCGCGCCTGCTTTGGGAGCAGGAGGTCGGGAGTTCGAATCTCCCCGCCCCGACTTGACCCAATTACGCGACACGGATGATCTCTTTATCGACGGCGGTCCAAGCTTCCGGATTCAGCGCCTTTTGCATCACCAGATCCACACGTGCCTCCAGGAGTTCTGCCAACCGGACCTTCAGGTTCATGTAACCATCGAATCACCGAATTCTCTGGTCCGTCGTCCCCGACATTTCAATGACATGTGTTGCACCCTTTCAGGGTGCTTGGCCCTTTTCGGTTCACCGACCCAGGGTGCGCGGAGTACCGCGACCCTGGGCTTTGGAATGGCACCCCGTTGGGGTGCGATGTGGATGTTCGCTGCCAAGGTTTTCTCGTAAAGGCTTCCTCCGGTTTACCGACTTCGCGACTCTGTTCGGCAATCGCCAAAGTCGTTGAACTTCATAGCCTGCTCCAGGGAAATTCGGGTGGTTCAGAAGTTCGCGGGTTCGGCAAACGCCAAGGGCGTTGAACTCCATAGCCTGCTCCAGGGAAATTCGGGTGGTCCAGAAGTTCGCGGGTTCGGCAAACGCCAAGGGCGTTGAACTCCATAGCCCGGGGTCGCGGTACTCCGCGCACCCCGGGTTGGCGGTTCACCCGGAAGCGCGCCAAACCCCAACGGGGTTTTACACCATCTGGTCGATTGCCATTCATTGCCCCACCATGCTTCGAATCGCCATCGTGGCACCCCTCGGGATCCAGATCTTGTGATCGCGCTTGTGGTCCTTTTCGACCAGCTTGGCCGCCGTCGCCTGGCTGCCGAATTCGGCCGCCAGATTTCCAACCTCGTCCTCGAACACGTCCGACAACCGCTTCAAAAACACCAGCGGCAAAATGTAGTCCTTGAACTTCGGCGCATCGACCGGGCCACGGATCACGCAAGCCGCTTCCCACAGCCAGTTCTCCAAACGCGGAACGTTCAGCTTGCCGCCGTTGCCATTGGCTGGCTGCAAGGGCCGTTCCTCCTTAACCCGAGGTTCCGGCTTCGTTGGTTCGACGCTCATCGATCGATTTCGTTTCTCCTCCGTGGCAGCTTCCGAACGGCCGTTGCCCGATAGAATCCGCTCGATCAATTCCTCCCGCCGCCCAGTCGCTCGAACGCCGACCGCCGCACAGACAGCTTTCAGCGAATCCTTGCCCAGACACTCCAGCAGCGATTCCTCCGTCGCCCGGCGGCATGCCCCAAGTGCTGATCGCATTGAATCCGCCGACCGTCGATCGGCGCCGTCCATTTCCAGCAACTCGACAACCTGCCGCAATTCCTCCCGCCCCAGGCTGTCGACAATTACCCTCTTCAATCGCATTCCAACCGCCTTTGCTGCCGTCGGCACAGCCCGATTCCACCGGAAATGAAACTACCAATCTACCAGGCACCCCCAGTCATTCAAGAGGCAAAACCCCGGCAACGGCACGTTCAAGATGTCCCGCCGGGGCACCAACGCCTCGGCCACGGAGTTCATCCACGTCGGTTTCGACCACTTCAAAGCCAACGCCGGCCACGTCAGCGTTTCGATCAAGCCCAGCGACCACGACGACCACCTGCACGTCGTCGAATTCCAAAACACCGGCCCCAACACCGCCATGGTCCCGTCCGCCTTCCTCGCGCTGTGTTCCGCCGTGTTAGGCAAACCCGTCCAGTGGCCGATGGCCAGCGTAACCCACATCCCCAGCATCCCTGGCGAACTATTCGCCAAATTCCAAATCAGCTTCTACGCCGACCCAACAGACGCCGCATTCAAGGCGTTGGGGATGGAGTGAGGACGGAAGCTCCGAACATTCAAATACTTACCGGGCCTGGCAGCGAGATAACGGTGGGTATCGAGGAAAACGGCCGTGCTCCGTGTCGAGGACGCCCGGATGGTTGCGCGACACACGCCAAAACAGGCTTTTCGCGGACCCGCACCCCGGTGGTCCGCTACGGCACGACGGATCGTACCCGTCACGGCACGCCGCCCGGCAGAGCCCGGCGACGCCCGCCCAACTGTCGCACCGGCCCACCCGGCGCGAGCCTGCCGCAGACAGAAAAATTTTTCCGGCGGGGCATAGGAATAGCCCTCGCAACCTTCCGGAGGGGTGCTTTCTGCGGCCTTGCGCTGGCCAATACGCGTCCGGTAGCGGCGCGACTGCTCGCGTCGTCGCTCTTTGCCTTGCGGACTGGAACGATAAGCACGGTTCGCCGTCCGCTGTCGCCAGCGACGGGCGGCCGCCTCGCACTCGGCGCTGCAGTAGCGGCTCAAGGGGTGGCGAGGATGAAAAGCCTGTTCGCAACCCTTCAACACACAGAGACGCCGTCTTCCCTGACGGGAACCGTCTTGCACTTCGGGCGTTTTTTGATCATCTTCAAGCTGGGTCACGGGGAGTCGCTGCTCCCTGATGGTCAAGTCTCGCTGCGAAGCGTCAACTTTGCAGCGAGGCGTCTTCTAAAACTGCCAGAACTCCTCCCTGATCGGCACCGATCCTTCCAGCATAATCAAATCCCCATCCAACCCACCATCGAATCCGCCATCAATCCCTCGCGGAACCACCCAGCCACCCCGCCAAAACGGCCCAGCCATAAACCGCTACCGACACCGTAGTCAGTAGGATCTGCAGTTCGTCTCGCCAGCTTGCGCAATACCGTCTTGAGCAAACCGCTGAGACGCCAGCGAGAAGCAGCAACAGCCATGTCCCAAGTGGCATCTTTATCGCCATCGCATAGAGATAATAGTACCACCATCCTCCCAGGCGCCACTCTCCTGCCAGATAGGACCATTGACGCTGGTCGAACTCGCATTTCTGATAGTCAACTCCCAGAACGCAGTTCTCGGGTAATGGGACAGGAAGAGACCCCCACATGGAATCCCTGAAGCGGTTGCCCGTGACCCGAGTCACCTGACCAGACAAAGTGGGGCTTATGAATTCGTAGTCCCCCAGCCGACGTCCCGAACCCTCAAAACCGTATCCCAGATTAAGCACGTACAAGCCGACGAGGAAAAGCGATATCAACTGGGCCAGCTCCGTTGCGATCTGGCGGGCCGAACATCCTTGACGATTCGCCAACCGAATGGCTACCCACAGCGTAGGCCAAACCGGGATGAGCACTATCCAGGTGAACTTTGTGAGTAAGGTCAAGCCAAGCATGATACCTACGAGCAGAGCGCGCCCCCACGACGGAACATTCAGCCACGACCGAAAAAAGTAGCAGGCTGCCAGCCCGACGGCCGTAGCGCCTACGTCTGGGGTTATCAGTTGTGCATGGGCTACGATATTAGGAGAGAAGCACCACATTGCACACGCCAAAACGCCGGCGGCTTCGCCGTACAGGGCATGGGCCCACCGATAGCAGAAGTATCCTCCCAGTAATGTGAACGGCAAACATGCCCATCGCGCCCACGTGAAGAGTTGGAAAGTGCGTAAGCCATTGATCTCAATAAACTCCCTGCCAATCAGGAACTCGGGACGTTCGAACGGGTCAGAGAAATGGGCGTGCCACTCCAGCTCAGGATTGCTCAATAGGACCGGTACGGCTGCCACCATCCGTACCAAGGGAGGATTGACCTTGTAGAGCGGGAACTGGCGAAACTTCCAATGGCTTATCCCGGCTGGCAGGTGCCCAACTTCGTCCACAGTCGGACTGTGCCGGCAAGCTGCCCAGGCCACCAGCAAGGCATGAAGAGTTAGAAGTCCGACGACGCACCACTGATGACGCCGGCACCCAGCGGCACCAGTTCGGAGTTCAGTTGCTCGTAGAGACGACATCGACGGCCACTCGCTTTACTTCCACTAGAACCCGTTTCTGGAACTCGTTGTCGAAACGATGCTTGCCCCAACCATGGAGATCGAACTCCTTCACCCCTTTCGTATGGTCGATGCCTACGCCTTCATACACGTGAACCGTGTCAAATGGCCCGACCTTTGCATTCCAGACGGCCAGGGAAAGGCGACTCGTCGGTAGTTCATGCTGTTTCAACTTCTTTCGCAGTGCATCAGCTTGATTGGCTCGCTGTCCAGGGTGCCGCTCGATCGCGAGTACGAGAAGATTGAGCTTGCATGCATTGTCGGGTTGAAGATAACCTTGTACGTAGAATCGAGTGCGCTCGGAGTATCGTGGATCGCCTGCCAGTCTTTCCTCGACCTCTTGGGCATATGCTTCCAATTGGGCCATGTCGTTCAGCAGTGGTGACAGTCCCTCCATTTTCATCGTCATCCACCAGCAAGCGCACACTGCCATTTTGGTGGCAAGTAGCGACTTACGGCGCCACTCCTCGTGAGCCACACTTGGATCGAGAGCCAACGCCAACCTCCACTCGATGGTCGCTTGGTGTTCGGCGAGGACTTTCTCCCATAATCGCCGGAGCACGGATACGCGTTCCGCTTCGGGCGCCTCGCTCAATACCTGCCAGAGCCTGAGCGTGCGCCGACTGCTTAAGCATCGTTGGAGATCCACCTGCCTCCCAATGCCTGGGGCGACAGACGGCAAAAAATAGACTTGATCATCATTCAAAAGATTGTTGATGAGGTCATCTTGCGACTCAGTTGCGATCCTGTGAATCAGCTCTTTCGTCCTGCGGAGGTGGATTGGCGAACCAGGGTAGGTCCGCTGGCTCTCGTCCCACCCTCCCTCCACATCGAAGTGTCGAAGCCAAACCACGCCTATAGTTAGAAGAAGCAGTGCAACGACGCCCGCCCACGCGAGCCATCGCTCGCGTGGGCGGAAGCCAGAACGCTTGTTGATTTCTCGCAGCATTCGACCACTCATTTCTTTTTGTAAAGGCTCAAGGAATCGGGGTACCAGTTATAGAAATAGCCCCAACTTCCCTGATAAACCTTGCTGTGGTTGTTCTTCTCATGGGTCTCACTAACATACTTGTGCCAGTTCCCCGAAATGCCGGTAACCTTTACCGTATGCCCGCCTTTGCGGTTCATTAGTGGTGTTGGATCCGATCTACTGGCGGGCTCATAATCATCACTAAAGATTCCGTCGGTCGGTGCGTCGTCAATCCACACATTGAACCCTAGTGCATATCTTTCGAGAGCGGATTATCTATGAGCATGATGTTCTTTGCTTGAATACCCTCGCCGAAAGCGTCTTTCTGTTCCTCGCCGTGGATACTGCCTCTCTGAGTCGTAATCGTGAGCTTTCCGGGATTCTTTAAGAGGGAAAGGTGTGTCGGAGCATGGCGGACAGGCTGCCAGTTCAACCCCAGCTTCCCGTCGAAGTCATCGAAGGCGAGAAAACGGAATTTGTCAGACCCTTCTTCGATGCTGTGCTTTGACTCATCGGATCGTGGGTATTCGCCGGACGCCGGTACAGTCGCCGAAAAGACCAGTAAGACGGCCACGGCGACAAGGGCACAAGATTTGGGTGAAGCTAGGGTATTCATCGCGGTTCCTTTTTTCAGAAAAAAGCTTGTTCGACTGGACGTTCCCAATTACCCGGGCGACGCGCGTGATTCAACCTTGGGCGAAGACGTCGTCGCCAACTTGCTTGCGTAGGAATCGTACTTCCTTGCGGACTCGGCAGACGAGCCGGCGAATAACCGATGCGCTCCCGGTGTTGGATGAGACAAGGCTGAAACCCATGCGGGGAAGACAAAGAAGTGACGCTGCAATGATCATGAAGGCCACAAAGTAGATCGTAATCCAGGCAAGATAAATCTCACCGCTCGCGCCCGACAGCAGTATTGGATACACGCTACCGAACACGGGTGAGACGGCAACGATCAACGCACAGCGTTTGAAGCCGCCACCTTCGGTCATGCCCGCCCAAAGCAAGAGGTATATCGCGCCAACGCCGCAAACGGCATGGATCAAAGCTGCGACACAGAAGAAAGCTATGCTCCGAGGCGGATCAAAATACTGTAGGGCGTGGCCCAGACCGAGTAGTATTCCGACGGCCACAGTTAAGCTGATTATCGCCATGAAGGATAACTGAAAGGGCTGTTTGCGCGAATCGAGCTGAACTCCACGTGGCCGCGGAACGATCTCGGCGTAGAACAGGGATACCAGAAATGAGGCCACGGTCAAAACCACAAGTGGAACTATGGCCACGATGGTGAGCTGAATCGACGCCAGCATATTACCCCAGTCGCCTGAAACGGTAATCAGAAGCATGGAAAGATAGGCAGCACCAAGGCTCAACAAGACGCACCGTCGGGTGATTGAGAGCCGGGACATGCCACACAACAGAGACAGCAGGAGAATGTGGCTTGCGGCGATCCCTTCCACAATAGCTGCGCCCAAGAAGGTTCCCGGGTAGATCGCGGCGAGCACGCACCCACAAATCGCCAGGAAGACGTGGGCGACGATTAGACCATAAGAGGGCATGATGCGTAACGTTCTCGCAGGCATGACGGAACCTTTCTTAGATAACGTTGGGTTCATACGGCAGCAACCGCTACTTCGAGTCGCCAGCAACCTCGCGCACGTGTGCTGCATGGAATACGATATTGATCTGGTTAGCGCCGAGTCCGATCGCGGCGCGATTGGGTAGCCGCCAGTCTGCGGGCACGGCGAGCGAAGCCTCGGGGCCGGACCATCGCAGTAGCGGCTTGGCGTTGAGCCACGCCCTGATGGCGGCGTTTCTATCCGAAACGCGAACCTGCAGGACCAGGCGATGCCGCTGGCCGTTGGGAATCGCATTGGGACGGCGTAGCGTGGGATTGCCCCAGTCGGCGATATTCTTGTCGTCGATCATTTCCAGGCCGCCTTGTCGTCCACCAAGCGCGCTGATGTGCAACGCCGCGTGCCGGCCACCCACGGGAAGGATGAACACGACCGAATCGAAACCGCTCGTGCGCGTAAAATCGACGACCAGGTCGTAGTCGCTTTGCATCGTTTCGGGCAGCATAATTCGATTACGGTTCTGACCGGCGGCCGCAGGCGCGAGGCGGAGGCTTTGTTCGTCGATCAGCCAGCGTCCATGAATGGTTGCCAGCTCCAGGTCCAGCCCAGCGAGCAGGTCTTTCCAACCTGGCTCGGCCAGATCGATTTCCGGTTCTTTGGGAACCGCTGCTACGGTCGACCCATCGGTCATCGCCCGAAGGGCGAGCGAGTCGAAGCGATAGGTTCCGCCGACAGCGCCGATCGCCGCGCGATGGGGCTCGGGCAGGTTCAAAACCGGCTGTACGTCGAGGTGGCTGGCGGGTCCGGTCCATGTGAACAGGAGGTTGCCGTCCAGCGACGCTTGGACGGTGGCCTGATCGCCGTCCAGGCGAACCGCTGTATGAAAGGTGTACCGAACGCCGTTGATCAGCTTCGCGGGTTGAACGCCCGTCGGGTTGTCAGGGTCTGTGGGGAGCATGCCCTGGATTCGCCCCAGCCCATGCACAGATTGATGCCAACCGCTGTAATAGACACAGCAGATGGTGTTGCCGACCGGCAGCAGAACATTAGCCGATCCGTCGCCTTCCAGTCGAGTAAAGGCGCCGGAGAACTCGAAATCGCCAGCGATGACCACGGGCAGCAGCAGACGGGAATAGAAGTCAGGGCCCGTGAAGAGCGCGTTGTCTTGAAGACGCCAATCGCCGCTTACGGCCCACCACTTCGGGCTCAACGCAGGCATCAGGTCCACCCATTCACCGCGGGGCAACGCATCACCGACTTTCAATGCGTCGATCTTCAGGGGCTGCTTAGCAGCTTCGTCCCGGGCGTCCACAGTCGCTGGTCCCATCAAGAGCACCGCGGCTGCCACGAGTCCCACGATCCAAGCGTTGCTGCCGGGTCGAAGCTGTCTGTCGTTGTCGTTCATCATCGGTCGGTCCTCCAGAACGCGAATTTGTCTGTATCGAAACCCTTCGTCAACAGGTATCATGTCGATCGTAGCGTGTTTTCTAGTCGGGAGCCGGAAAATCTTCGCCGCTCGGGCGGACGTAGACGCCGTAGAACGTCGTCGCGCTGGTATCGATTCCCACGGCCGGGCAATCCGGGAGCGAACTTGCCCACGTCGGGTCGACGGCCAAGTGGTCTGCGGGACCTCGCCAGTGCACCATGGGGCGATCATCAAGCCACACATCCAGCATCGCTTCGCCGTCGTGGGATCGAACGCGTACGTAAACCTCGTGCGGCTGGTCGTTGGAGATTTGATTCGGCTGACGACCTGCCGGATTGCGGTTGTCGATCAGCGGCAATCCGTCGACCCGTTCGAGGCCGCCGTAGCTTCCACCGGCGGCGCTTAGGCGAAGCCCGACAGCCGCGCGGGCGGTCGGCAAAACAAAAGCGACGGTGCCGGTGCCCTCGTGTCGCACGAATTCCGCCCAGAAATCGTAGTTTCCGTCCAGCGGGCGGTGAGCGGTCACGACATGCGGCTGCTGGTCGGGCCGCGGAACGAGGTGCAGCCGACGGTCCTGTCCGACGTCGGAAGCAGACGTATCCTGCGTGTCCCGATCAACTGCTGCGAGCAGGTCGCACCACGACGTGTCGGACCGATCGAAAACGGGTGGCGCAGGGCGCGCCGCCATCGTCGCCTGACCGGAGCGCATGCAAAGCCAAACACCATGGTAACAGATCTCCGCGAAAACGCCGCCAAAAGCCAGCCGATGCGATTCGGGAATCCGTAGCGGAGCTTGCAGGCTCAGCGCATCCGTACGGCCTTCCCAACTCACGAGCGGCGTCCCATTGAGCAGCACGTCGATCGAGGCTTGTTCTCGGGCGACGCGGACCGCGACGCGCACTCGATAACGAACTCCGTCGATCAGTTGGCCCGGGCGGAACGTCGCCGAGGAGGACAGGTCGCGGGGCGAGAGCCCGTGAATCATGCCGATGCCGTGGACCTGCTGTTCCCAACCGGCCAGGTACAGGCAGCACATCCGCTCGCCGACGGGCAGGATGATGTTCACCGAGCCGGTGCTCGCCTGACGCGTGAAATCGACGACCAAATCGTAGCTTCCATCGATTCGCACGGGCGCCACGACGCGAGAATAGAACTGATCGCCTGTGAATAACGAGGTGCCTTCGCGGTGCCAGTCGCCGCTGACTGCGTCCCACTCGGGGTCGACCACTCCCAGCAGATGCACCCATCGCTTGTGAGGCAGTGCCTGGCCTGGTCGCAGCGTGGCAGCGTCGATCGTCGCGGGACCTGGGTAGGCTGGTGGAACGGACAGCCAGTGAAAGAAGCCGGCGGCGGCCAGCGCGACGCTCACGGTTGCCGCGACGGCAGCAAGAAAGGCTCGGCGCCGACGGCGGCGCACAGGCGGTTGCTCGTGCCGCGTTGCGGGCGACCAATCGCCGGAGAGAATGGCCAAAAGGACGGAAAGCGCCTCGTCGGCCGAGGCATAGCGATCTTCGGGCCGCTTCTGCATCAGACGCTCGACGAAATCTTGGACAGCACGGGGCGTCCCCGGCACCTTTTCACCCAACGGCGTCGGCTCGTGGAAGGCGTGCTGCAGCGCCAAGGATTCGTCTGTCTCGCCGGAAAACGGCGGGCTGCCTGCGAGCATCTCATACAAGATCACGCCGACCGCGTACAAATCGGTCCGTGGGTCGACCGGTTGGCCGCGTGCTTGTTCCGGGGCAAGATATTGGAGCGTGCCCATGACGAGCCCCGGCGTGGTGTACGAAGTGTCCTGGAATCGACGAACCAACCCGAAATCGACCAGGACGACGCGTCCCGAGGCTTCTTCGACCAATAAGTTCCCGGGCTTCACGTCGCGGTGGACGCAGCCGGCCGCGTGTGCATAGGCCAAAGCCTGTAACGTCTGACGAACGATGTCGAGCGTTTCGTCGATCGGCAACGCGCCTCGGTCTCGCAGCCGCTTGTCGAGCGATACGCCTTCGATTTTCGGCATGACGAAATAGCTGCGGCCGCCGTCGTCGCCGACCTGCCAGACCGGCACGATGTTGGGATGAGACAGGCGCTGCACAACTGCCGCCTCTTCCCGAAATCGCCGCTGCAGCCCCTGGTCGTCGGCACGGTCGGACCGCAGTACCTTGACCGCCACCACGCGTCTTTGTTCGTCAAAACCCTCGTAAATCTCCGCCATTCCGCCCCGGCCGATTTGTCGTACGAGCCGCACACCTCCGATATGCCCAAGCGATGGTGCCTCGTCTGCGGGTAGTTCCTCCAGCAATTGGTCGATTGCTGCGAGCACCTGATTGCCTCCGGCAAAGCGCACTTCGGCGCGAAAGCCAAGCAACCGGTCCAAGAGAACAACGGCGGTGGGCGGCACAGCCCTCTTGGCTCGCGGATCGTACAAATAGGTCTGTATCGGTCGTCCGGTCAGCCACCGATACAGCAGCGTCCCGAGCTGATAAAAATCGATTTGCTCAGGAGCAATCCCAATGCCTCGCTGTTGAAGCAGCGCCCGCGCCGCGCTGCGTTCGACGGGGACAAACAGCGGCGCGTGCTCTGCCAGCGCAGGCGGGCAGATCTCCGGATCGGCGAAGCCCAGCTCGAAACGCCGCCCGTCGGTGGCGGGAGGCTGCTGGCCGTCGACGTTCGTGCACTCGGCCGCCTGCAGATGCAGGCGGCCTGCGCGGTGCTGCTCGAACACCAACGCCGCTCGTCGGCGCAGCCGCATCAAGGCTTCGCGCAGCACTTGCGGTGCATGCGAGTGGGACTGGATGGATGGCGGTTGTTCGATGTACATCAACTGCGTCCAGACGGGACGATGCCCAGCGAAAGGACAATACTCCACTTGGTTTCATGTCGGACCAGCCCGCAATTCTAGCAAAATTGCCGAATTTTTCACGCAGGCTTGAGCCTGGACGTCTCAGTCGCTGGACGATGAACCGCCGGGGGAGGCCGACTCGCCAGTACGCATGCGCGTCGACAGACGATCGGCCGCTTGAGACAGGCGAGCCTGAAACGAGCGACGTTCCATGCGGAAATCATGTTGTTTGGCCACCGCACGCAGCGTCTGCTCCAAACCGCCGTGACGGGCCAAATGATCTCTCAATCGCGTCCACTCGGCCTCGATTTCATCATCGGCACGTTCCCCGCAATACGCTTCGACGTGGCGCCGAAGCCGCTCGCGCAACCGCTGACTCAACCTGTGCGTGGCATGACGGTAAAAATAGTCGACGTTGCTGGGCGTCAGATCGAGCAAGCTCGCAGTCTCCTTAATCGTCAAGCCCTCGCACGCCCGGCCGAACAGGACGCGCACATAGTCCCCCTTGTCTTCGGCATAGTACGAGGCCGCAAGCGATTCGACGGCATGGCGAACCAAGCCGTCGGCCCACGCCGCATAGAATATGTCGGTGTCGGCCTGCGACAAGGTCGCGTCCAGCACGAGACGTTTTTCGTTCTGAATCACCCGTCGACGAGCGTCTTGCCGGAAACGATTCGCCAGGATCTTGCGCACCACGCTGCACAGGAGCGTCCGCAACCGGGCGACCGGAGAAGACGTCCATCGGAAGAGGAGGCGATTTTCCCACAGAACCTCGAAAGTCTCGGCCGTCACCTCGTCGGCATCTGCTGCGGACGCACCTCGTGACCTGGCAAACCGGTGGACCGGCAGCCAGTATTCCAACAGAAACGCTCGCCAATCGGCGTCGTTTCCGTACTTGGCCAGACGCTCGACGAAGGAGATTCGCGTTTCGGGAAAGTCCATCGGAGCCTAACCTTCCAAAGTTCTGCGCAGCGCCGACTTCGTATAGGCCTTCGTCGGCGCGGGTCAATTGACCGACCGCTGAGTATCTTAAGCCTCGTCCGCCAACATGGCAAGCCTACTTGAATTGCGCCGGGCTGTTCTCTACCGTTGTTTCCCACTTCTTCGGCTCTCTACCGCCTCTTGGGGTGCGAGCCCCACCGCTATGAGAAACCAGCGAGATTCCAGCAATCTGCTACCCATGAGCGGCGTCAGCGACCGAATGTCGCGAAATCGGACGAAGTATCGGGAACGACGAGCCCCCCGCAAGAAATACATTGTAACCGCACCGCCCATTCTCGCTGCCGAGCGGCGACGAACGTGCCGAATCACGCGATTCGCCGCGGAATTTCGCCGTAGCGGCCCATCATTCCAAGCAAGTCGGTTTCCATCCTGGAATTGAAACGGCAATCCTTGCAGGTTTGTTTCTATGACAATCCAGAAGCATTGTCGAGCAGTGGGCGACCCTGGGCTATGGAGTGCCACTCGATCGCCAAAAAATCCTCGTCGCCTGATACGGACGGATTTACCATACATCTCGCCTGCCTATCGCCCGTACCGGGCTTTTGTCCTCGCTACGGTTTTGCGACCAGGGATTGGCATCCCTGGCTACATCCGGTCGTCTTTGCGGAGCTACATCCGGTCGTCCCTACGGGGGTACGTCCGGTCGTCTTTGCGGGACTTACGGGCGGCAGCCGTGGTGCGTGCTTTTAATGCAAAGTCAACGGGCGTGCATCTTATGAACGAACGCTCGGATCGCAGGCTGTTGCCTCCAGCGGGATATCTGCGGCGGCTAACGCGACGGCGCCGTGGACGGGATCGGGCACGGGGACTACGCGAGGCGCCCAGGTCGACGACCATGGCATCGTGCGTGACCAGCGTCCGCCGGGCCAGCTTTTCACGCTCGGACCATTGCTTCAGCCGCTGTTGATCCTCGGGACGACCATCACCTGAGATGGCCAAGCAAACCGACGCAACTCTGCCAAGCGGTAACGCCGCTGCCTGGAAGGCCGCCGTGATGGCGCGTTGCAGATTGGTTCGATCGATTTGCTGGCGAATTTCGCCGCAAGTGATTGACACGGCACCCGTTAGCTGTTCTACTTCGTCCTAGTGCGTTGTCCAGGCGAAAAATGCGGATTGTGAGCGGCACGGCGCTAGCCGCTAGCGCCGTGCCGCTCACTTATCGCGACCCCAAGATTTCGCCTGGCCAACGCACTAGGTACCTGCGCGACTTGAGCCACTCGGAGACTCCGGTTGAACCGTGCAACATTGCAGCAGCTCTCGGATGAGCGAATCGGCGACGCCCGGGCATTGCTGGCGGCGAATCAGTGGCTTGGTGCGTATTCCTTGGCTGGTTACGCACTCGAATGCGCACTCAAGTCTTGCGTGTTGGCTTACATCGACCAAACTCAGGCGGAAAAACTATTTCACGCACTTACCGACAATACCGATGGAGTACTCCCATGGGTGAAGAACTATTGGTGACCGAACGGATCGACGCAGGCGCGGAGTTTGTCCGTGACTTCAACGATTACGTTACTGTTTCTGTTGCGTTCTGGATCGTTCCCGCAGAATCGGATGATGTCTTCTTGTACGTCGCGTCTGACGACATCGACGACGAGAACCTTGATGTCGCCTACGGCCAGGCGCTACGAAAACTCAGCGGCAAACGCAATCAGTGGCTTGATCCTTTTCAAATCAAGTTATTGAATTCGTCAGATCCGATTGCTCAGGATGCCATTCGAATTCGGGACCGTTATCCGGCGCCGCTGGTGACGCGTTACGGTGGGTCGTCGCTTGGCGGAACAAGCATAGACGGCGCGTGCATTTATCCGCCGACTGCGGCACTCATGGCAACGCCATGAATCGACGGTATGCCCGAATTTGCCGGGGCCGGGGTGAATCGGTCGTGAAGGCAAGGGTATCTACATTCCCAAGACGCTTGGCAGCCAAAGACTGACGGCGGGGATGAAGGTGACGATCAGCAAGGTGACGGCCAACGGAAAGAGAAATGGCAGGGTTCCGCGCATCACCTCTTGAATCGAACTGCCGGTCACGGATGCCAGGACGTAAAGGACCAATCCCACCGGGGGGCGCGAGCAAGCCGATTACCAGATTCAAGATCATCACGATGCCCAGATGCAAGGGGTCGATGCCGAATTCGTGGGCCACAGGCAGCAGGACCGGCACGGTGATCAATAACGCCGCTACGGGCTCTAACAGCATGCCGATCAGCAACAGCGCCACGTTGATCACCAGGAGAAAGACGTAAGGGTTGTCGGTGATGGCTAACAGAACGGCTGCCAATCGCTGCGGGCCTTCTTCCCGCGCAATTACCCAACCAAACAGACTGGCCGCCGCTACGATCAAGATGATCGAACCCGTGGTTCGCGCGGTCTGGACCAGTACCTGGTAAAGATCGCTTGGCGACAGCGAGCGATAGATCAGACTCAGCAGCAAGACGTACAAGCAAAGCACGGCGGCCAGAACCAGCGCTGGCAAGGACCGAACGAAAGGTGCCACCCACCCAATTTACAAAGAAGAACATAAAAGCTGGGTGGCATTTATTTTATGGGTGGCACCTATGCGCTATGCGGTGGCTTGACCTCGCTTTCGATCTTTCGTCAACTTTGGCGTTTCAAACGCTCTCGGTTGCAGGATCGATGCGGTCTTGTTGGTAAGAATTCGGTCGTCGCTACGTGACTTGTGTCTTTACGCAACTCCCAACCCATGGGTTGAAACCCACGGCTAATATCACATCGTCGCTACGCGACGTGCGCCGATCGAATTCATTGCTATATCACGCGTGTCGATCGAAATGAACGCTCAGAAGCCGTAACAAACTGGCTTGGGAGACCTGAGGTCGGCGGTTTCGGCGGGGGCAAAGACCCGCGCCGAACCGTTTTGTTTCGGCCTCTAAGTATCAGCGTTTCCTCCAAAGGGGCTGCCCCATTTCTTGATAGAGCGTAGCGACTCTGAAGTGTCTGGCAGCAGGAGGGTTACGGGTCGCGGAAGACAATAAACGCGCAGAACTCGCCGTTTCCAGTGGCCTCTTGGACGGGAATCGGGATGCTGACGGGCCCGCCTTGGTAGGTGGTCTCGACGACGGGCGAACCGAAGAAGTCGAGCACGTTGACCACTCGGAAACGATCGCCGGATCGCAGCAGCGGGCTCAAGTCGACCTGGACTTCTTTGGCCCTGTCCCCGTTGAAGATCGCCAGATTGGCGCGATGGCGATCGTACTTGTTCGGGCGCAGGAAAACCCGCCGGGGAATTTCCGGCCGGAGGTCCTGGCGGGCGATCGTGGTATTGTTCTGCTGGTCGACCGTGCGAAAGTTGTTGATGCTGATCGACGCCCGCGCCACGAAGTTGTCGTGAACGATGCAGTCTTCGTTGAAGGGAGCGTTATAGCCGATCTGCAGCGGGACTTCGTACAGGATGTTTTCGCGCACGACGATGTCTCTGCTCGGCCTTCCGCCACCGACCAGCACCCGCGCCCGACCGCCTTCCTTTCGCGGCGCGAAGGAGATATTGCCGATGATGCGGAAACCGTCGACCCAGGCCCGGGAACTGCCGTATGCTTGGATGGTCGTCGAGTAGTTGCCGAACAGGATGTTGTCGGTGATCCACTTGTTTCCGGTTTGGTTCTGCGTGTAGATCCCCGGGCCGTGGAAACGATCGGGGCCGATCCAACCGTTGTTGTAGATCAGGCAGCCGTGAATCTCCGCGTCCACCGCGCCGCGCCAAAAGGAAATACCAGTCGAGTTGTTGTGATGCACGACCAGATTGATGAACTTGTTCTTCCGGCCTCCAAGGATCGTCACGCCGCCCTGCGGCTGAGCGATCGGTGGTCGCGGATGCGATCCGGCCTCGGTCACGCGGCGGTCCCATTCAGCGGACTCGGAGATGGTGACTTCGAGGTCCCACATCCAGACGTGCTGTGAGTTGGCTTCGACGATCAAGCCTCCGTCGATGGTGACGCGGGCCCCGGGCACCGGCCGGATGTGAATCGGTGCGTCCTGCTCGCCTGCCAGGCTCAAGCGAAAATTCCCGCCCGTCCATTCGCGCTGCGGGTGGCGATAGACACCGGGCAGCATCCAGACCGTCGAGCCCGGCTTGACAGGCTGCTGGCCCGTCCAGGCGGAATCGAGGTCCCAAGGCGAGGCCTCGGTGCCTGCGTTGTCGGCCTTGCCGTTTGGGGCCACATAGTAGTCGGCCGTCATCGCCGGGACAGCCATGGCGGGAACAATCATCGCGAAAATCGCGACGATGGGGGCGGTGATTTTACGGGACATCGTGGACTCCTCGAGGCTTTTCGTCATTAGACGAGCGATCGACCGAAATGTCTAGGCCGGTCGGCGATTCATCTCGCCGCCCGCGCCCTTTCGATGCCCTTTAGCGCATTGCGGCGGTTGGGCGTGCGTTCAAGGGATTTTTCGAACGCTTCGATTGCTTCCTCCGTGCGGTCGAGCCGCAGCAACATCTCGCCGAGCACTTCGCGAACGGGCAGCACCTCGCCCGGCGTGGTCGGGTGCTTGTCCATGGAGTCTTCGAGGTCGGCCGCCTCGCGCATGATTGCGAGCGCCTGATCGGTCTCGCCGCCTTCGAAGAGAATCCATGCTTGGACGGCCTTGCCGAGCGCCTCCGTCATGTATAGAAATCGTAGGCCCGACAGTCGAGGACGCAACCGCCTGAGATGGGGTCAGGTCTTGACATTTAACTTTTTCGACGTAGAGACTCACCGCAAAGCTGAATGTCAAGACCCGACCGTAGATTCAACAAAAGTTAAATGTCAAGACCTGACCCCCGTTGCGTCAACGGGCATTCCAGTTGGGGCACGATGTCGCGCCGGGGCGGGCCGCCGTCGGGCGGACGCCGATTGTAGAAGCGGTCGTGATAGGGCGCGTTGGCATCGATCCAGGTCACCAGCGTGCGCCACTGCGTGGGGCTCAAACCGACCTCGGCTTGATGCAGTGGATCTTCGCGCAGCACTTGGATCAGTCGGCTGCGGTGAGACCCGAACTCCATCGGTTGTGTGACACTCGAATCGCTCAACCGGTTCGAGACCAACACCCAGGGTTTTCCCATCGTGCCGTCCGGAGCGCGGCCGAACAGCGTCGCAAACGACTGGTAGAATCCGCCGTCGGAGGCCGTATCGCTCAGATCGATCCCGCCGTCCGGGTTCTCGCGACCGTGACAGCGAACGCACCGATCATCCAGAATCGGTTGGATTAAAGCTTCGTAGCCCATCAGTTGCGTCGCGCCCCACGGCGGCGGCTCGGGGATGCTGGGCGGACGCTGCAAAGCAAGCGAAAACCCCCAACCGGCCTGAGGCGTCTGCAAACGCGATTCGTGACAACCGGTACAGCCCCGCGTCTCGCCAGCTTGCAACGTGACGTGGGTGCGCATCCGGCGGATTTCCATGTGCTGGTCGTCCAATGCCTGAAAGTAGATGGCAGCATCTGCCGGAACGACGAATTGGGCGGAACCGTCCTCTTCGACCGGCACCTCGCCCAGCACGCGGACCGGCGCCCAGCTCCAGTGACCGAACTGATGCGTCCAGGCATCGCCCGGAATGTACCGCATCGCGCCGATATCGCTGTCCAGCGGCCAACCCACTCGTTGGGCGATGCGCAGATACTTGACGGCGCCGCGCGGGACTCCGACCAAGCCTTGATAGACGTCGCCCACGTAGCACACCGCCGTTTTCGGCACGTCTTCGTCCTCTTGCATCCGGTCGGGCAACTGCGGCGGACGCTGTCGCGGCTTCAGCGGCATGGGGAACGAGCACGAGTAGATCAGGTCGCGAGCCAGCAGTTCCTTGTTGCCGTACACGTCGACCAGATAGACCGCAAAGCCGGTGGCCGTCAAGCTGCTCGAGTAGCTGTACGAGGCCAGGAAGCAGGTTTCGGACAAGGCCCAAGGCGTCTTGTAGACGCCGCCGCGGTCAGGCGGCCCGCCGGATGCAACCGGTCGCCCGGCCATCGGACCTTCTTGCGGTTTCACTCGCGGCGTGACGATCTCCAGGCTGTCCGCGTTGTTGATCCCATGCCGCGCGTCGATCAGTACGATCGGGCCGTAGGCCAGCGTATGATGTCCCGTGGCGATTGAGACCAGTTTCTGGCTGTCCGGGACGCTGCGGGTGTCACGCAGCCCGTACGGGGGCCGCAGGTGCTGGTTGAACACCGCGTCGGCCATCGTGCCGTCCGGCCGGATCGTCCAGACCGAGTGCGTCTCGAAGAAATGCCGCTCCTGGTAGTCCCAGCGCGTGTAGGCGATCTGGCCGTTGTCCAGGCTGTGCGGATACCGGTCGATGTCCTTGTTGTCGTTCAACCGCATCACGCGGCCCGTCTCGGGGAACACACGGTAGAGATTGATCACCGTGTGGTCCGCGCTGAACTTTCCGCACTCGCTGCTGCGGCCCGAGCGATCCGAGGCAAAGACGACCGAATCATCGGCACAGTAGGTCGGTTCGAAATCGCTCCAGTATTCATGCCCCGTCAACTGGCGCAGCCCGTTGCCGTCCAAGCCGATCTCGTAAAGATGCGTCGGCGGCTGATGACCGCGCAGCAGGAACACGTAATCGCCGCTGATCGTATCCCAGGGGGGCGGCCAGTCCGGTTGCCGCGCGTAACCGAACACGACGCGATCGGCATCCCAACCCAGATCGATTCCGTGGACGTGTCCGGGGCCCAGTTGCCCGTCCAGGACCGGGCGTCTTGCACTGCCGGGTTCGAGGCCCTGCTGGACGTAGATATCGCCACCCGGCTTGTGCGACCAGGGATACTGCGAGCCCGTGATGTTCGCAAACAGGGCGACGTGGCGTTGGATGTACACCAGCCGCTCGAAATCGACCGCCGGATTGGCCAGCACGATACGGCGCGCGGCGCGGCGGGCTTCCAGCCACAAACGCCGCTGCGACGTCAGATCGCCCGGCGCGTTCTCGATCCGACGCGCCAACTGCGCTCGGATCGCTTGCACGTGCTCGAAATTCGCCCTCGCGGCTTGCTGATCCGCGCGTGAAATGCCGGAACGCTTGATTTCGTCCAGCGTCCCCGAGGCACGCTGCAAAATCAGATCGACCGACCCGAGCATCGACGCCGGCTGATGATGGATGCCCCACCCGGCGCCTTGCCGGACGTAATCGGCGGTCAAGAGGAAATCGCCGTCCAAAGCCATCCAGCGACGATACCAATCGGGCGAGTCGTTTCTTGGCCAACGCACCTCTTGGCCGTTGTTCTCCAGATTCACCTTGGTGGCCAACGCCCATTCCGCGATCCCCTGGACGAACGGGTCAGCATCGTCCAACAGCGACGCGGCTTCGCCGGCCAATTCGTCGCTCAATTCGCGTTGTTGAGCCAAAGCCAGCAACTGTTCGGCCCGTCCGATCGCGGATTTGTGGGTTGCCGACGAGGGGATTCCCATCGAGTTCGGATCTTCCGCCGCGCCAACGGACGACCATCCAGCGGCCAGCAGCATCAACGCGGCCCACGCCCAGGGGAAGGAAACGAGCTTCATCGGTGTGCTTCCTTTTTCACGGGGAAGGATATCGACAGGCAAGCCGGACTCTTGGATTATATTGGCAATAAATCCAAAAAAAAGAGGGGATTGCCAACCGAGGCAGCGTATCGTTTCGACAACGCCGCAAAATCTTGGATTGACTGGGGGTGGGGGTGGACTGTCAGGAGCGGTTGGTTGGGTGCGGCCGGCATGGGACCGGGAAGACGGGCTGGCAGCGACCAGTTCAGCCGAAGCTCTATGTTCTGGGTGGTCGAACGGGCGGCAAGGTTTCACGCCAAGTGCGGCAACGGCCTGGCGTGGACTGCAGCACAGTTGTTCGGTGTTGGATAGCCGGTCATGGGATCTTCTTGGAGTTGCTGTCGGCAGATGGCCGCCAAGCCGTCGATACCTCTGCGGACTTCATCACATGCATCGTTCATCCTCCGTTTCGAGTCAAGGATCGACCGACGATTTACCTGATCCCGACTTCACGCACGCTTGCCGAAAGGACACCACCATCCTTTATCCGGTGTGCCCATGACGCCAAGGGTGTCGTCACCAAAACAAGACAAAGACGGCGGAACCCGAGACGGCCGGCATCTACGGCTGGGATTTGGCGTTTCGAATTCTGCGTTGCCTTACAAAGCACGAAGCTCCAAGCACCACGAATTGACACACGCCCCGTTGATTCTCATCGGACCTAAAGGTAGACTTTGGGCATTTGTTGACCCTGAAATTCCAGATCGTGGAGACTCCTCGATGAAATGGTATACGTTTTGCCTTCTCAGTCTGTCTGCCAGCTTAGGCTTCCCGGCGGCCGCGGCGGGCCAGGGATCGCGGTTCGCCGTGACCAATAGCCGCAGTGAATACGCCCATTGGATCGATCTGTACGACGCGAACAATCGCCGCATCGATCCGACCGATCCCGATGCGGCGCCCTATTCGCCGAGGATCACGTGCGGGCGTTGTCACGATTACGAAAGTATGGCCAGCGGCCATCACTTCAACGCCATGCACAGCAGCCTGCCGGCGGGTCGTCCCGGTGAACCGTGGATTTGGACCGACGAGCGAACGGGGACGCAAATCCCGCTGTCTTATCGTCGTTGGGAGGGGACTTATCATCCTGACGACTTGGACATTTCGCCATGGGATTTCATCTTGAAGTTCGGTCGCCACTTGCCCGGCGGCGGACCGGGGGAAGCGCCCGCTCGGAAGCCGGCAACGGACGGCGAACCTTCGGACGGTGACCAGCAGCCGACTCCGGCGGTCGCGGATCGCTGGCGCTTGTCGGGGATGCTGGAAATCGATTGCATGTTCTGCCACAGCAACGATCTGGCGTACAGCCCGGAGACCTGGTGGAACCAGATCCGCGACCAGAATTTCGCTTGGGCACCGGCGGCCGCAGCCGGGCTGGCGTCGATCGAGGGCAGGGTCGCGGCGCTGGCCGACGATTTCGATCCGGCCGACGCGGCGCCGGGAGGACGGAACCGGTTGCCTGTGACCACCTACAATTCGTTGCGGATGAACGCGGATAACAAGGTGTTCTTCGACGTGGTGCGAACTCCGGACGACCGCACTTGTTACTACTGTCACACCGCGCACACCGTCGGCGACCATGCGGTACCGTTTTGGAATCAGGACGTGGACGTGCACTTGCGGGCGGGCATGTCGTGCAGCGATTGCCACCCGAACGACATCGGGCATCATACGGTGCGTGGTTACGAGGGCGAGGTGCACCCGACGGGCGAATCGGTGGCGTCGCTGTCGTGCCGAGGATGTCACATGGACAGCGAGGACGGCATGGGCGGTCGGATGGGCGCGCCCAAGCCGCTGCACGGCGGGTTGCCACCGCTGCACTTCGAAAAGCTTTCCTGTACTGCTTGCCATTCCGGACCGGCGCCCATCGAGGATGCCCAACCGGTCCATACGGCGATGGCCCATGGATTGGGTCTGCCCTCCCTTGATTACACCAGCGACTTGGAACCTGGCATCGTGGCGCCGGTCCTGCTTCAAGACGAAGGCGTGCTGTACCCTCATCGGATGACTTGGCCAGCATTCTGGGGCCGTTTGGTCGACGGCCAGATCACACCGTTGAACCCCGACGACGTGCAGGAGACATTGCGACGCATTCTTCGAGTCCGCCGCGGGGCCAGCTTGATGGAGACCGTTTCCGCGATCAAGCTGACCGCAGAAGACAAGGCCGGCGTCTTGGGCGAGGAGCGGGCATCGATCGACGAAGAACTGTGGACGCAGGAGGAACAAGAGGCGATCGCCGCTCTGGAACTGGCCAAGGCCAAGCAGGCGTGGGACGAACTGCTGGCAGCCGCGCTGACGACGCTGCAAGAGAGCTTCGAAGACGATGGCGTGGCCGTGTATGTGGGCGGCGGACGGGCGTATCGCTTGGGCGAAGACGGCCAACCCGAAGCGTTCGAGCATGCGGTGGCCGAGCCGTATGCCTGGAAACTGGGCCACGACGTGCGACCGACGCGTTTTTCGACGGGAATCACCGGCTGCTACGAATGCCATGCCGACGGCGCACCAATTTTCGAGGGCCGGGTGACAGCGGTCGCGGCCGTGCCGGACGACCAGCCGTTGGCCCATTCCATGTGGGAACTGGCCGGGTACGACAAGCAGTTGTTGGACGCCTGGAACCAGTCGTTCCAGGGCCGAACGATGTTCAAGTACGCCGGTTTCGCCGCCATGGGCATCGTCGGGCTGATTCTGCTGACGTATCTTATTCAGGGAACCTACGGTCTGTTCGCGAGTTTTCGTCGGATTTGATCGAATCGAGAGAATGATGCGGGAGACAACTTATGTTCGCCGAGGGAAATAATTCGTTCGTCCTGATCGTCGCCCACGGGGGCGAGCAGTTCAATCAGGCGCTGCCCTATCTGCTGGTCGCGACGGCGCTGATCGTCGGAGTTTACGTGGTGCTGAGCATCACCAGGCCGAGAAGCGTCGAGCCGAAATCGAAATGGAGCCCCTGGGAGTGGGCCGTCTATGCCGCCACGTTGCTGAGCGTTGGTGTCCTGGCCGCCACGTCGTTCGGCGCCGTGTTGAGCGTGGGCGTTCTGAACGGTTGGGCCCTGCTGGCTCACATGGTGGGCGCCGGGATGTTTGTCTTTGTGCTGCCGGTCCTGGCGATCACCTGGTGCGAGCCCAGCCGTTTCGATCTGCGGCGGTACGGCCAACGCGAGCAGACGGGATCGCAACGTTTCTACTGGTTTCCCAAACTGACTTTCTGGTTGTTGTTGGCATCGGGCTGGGTGGTCGCGATGACGATGTTGGTCAGCATGATTCCGTGGATGGGAACCGATGAATTGGAAAGCATGCTGGAACTGCATCGTTGGAGCGGCTTGCTGGTGGTCGTCGCCGCAGCGCTGCACGTCAGCGGCATTGTGATGCAGCGGTTCGGCAAACGCTAAGGGGACGCATGGAACCTTTATCTTCGTTACCCGCATCGGAACTGGGCTGGACTTGCGATCCGGAGCAATTACCCTTCCAGACGACGGACGATCTGGACGATCTGCAAGAATTCCTGGGCCAGGCTCGAGCCTTGAACGCCGTTCGATTCGGCATCAGCATCCGCCGCGATGGCTATAACCTGTACGTATTGGGGCCGCCCGGAGTTGGCAAGCGGACGATCGTCCAGTCGTTCCTGGAGCAAAAGGCCGCCAACGACCCTCGGCCCGGTGACTGGTGCTACGTCCAGAATTTCGAAGAGCCTCACCGGCCGCGAGTGCTGCGATTTCCACCGGGGCGCGGCGCAAAATTTGTGACCGACATGGAAAATCTGGTCGAGGATCTGCGCGTCTCGATCCCGGGAGCCCTGGAAACCGAAGAACACAAGACCCAGATCCAACAGATCGAACAGGAGACCAGAGACGTCCAGAACCGGGCCTTTCAAGAATTGACGGATCAGGCCCAGAAGCAGGGAATTCAGGTGATCCGTACCCACGCGGGATTCGCCCTGGCTCCCAGCCGCGATGGCAAAGTCCTGGAACCCGAGCAATTCGATCGGTTGCCCGAGGCCGAACGCAACAAGATCCACGAGCAGATCGAACGGTTGCAGGAGCAATTGCAGACGCTGGTGGCCAAGCTGCCTCGCTGGCGGCGCGAGGCGCGTGAGCGGATCAAACAGGCCAACCGGGACGCGGCCCGTTTCGCCTTGGAACATCTGATGAATCCGCTGCTGGACGAGTACCGCGATCTGGACGACGTGGTGCGTTATCTGCGCGCCATGGAAGAAGACGTGATCGCCAATACGGACGAGTTCCAAGCGTCGTCGGAGGAGAGTTCGGAGATGCCGCTGCTGTTGCTGAAACGGCAGCGCAGCGCGTTGGACGAATACCAGGTCAATCTGATCGTCGACCACGAATCTTCCGATGGCGCGCCGGTTGTCTACGAAGAGCATCCCAGCTTTCAAAATCTGCTGGGACGCATCGAGCACCAAGCGCACATGGGAACCTTGGAAACCCATTTTACGCTGATCAAGCCCGGCTCGATCCATCGCGCCAACGGCGGGTATCTGGTGGTCGAAGCTCTGCGGCTGTTTCAGCAGCCTTATGCTTGGGAGGGTTTGAAACGCTGCCTGTACGCGGGGCACGTGAAGATCGAGTCGCTGGCCGAATCGCTCGGCTTGATCAGCACCGTGTCGCTTGAACCGGAACCCATCCCGTTGGACGTTAAAGTCGTGCTGCTGGGCGATCGGATGCTGTACTATCTGCTGCACCAGTACGATCGGGACTTCGCCGAGTTGTTCAAGGTGGCCGCCGACTTCGAAGAGAAGATGGATCGTAGTGACGCCAGTTGCCTGCTGTACGCCCAATTGATCGCCACGCTGGTCCGGCGTGAACGTCATCGACGTTTCGATCGCACGGCCGTCGCGCGGATCTTGGAACACAGTGCCCGCGTCGCCGCCGACTCGGAAAAACTGACCACGCACATGCGGACCATCACCGATCTGATCCGCGAAGCCGATTACTGGTGCGCTGACAATGGCCAGGAAACGGTGACGGTCCAACACGTGGATCAAGCGATCGACCAACAGATCCATCGTGCGGATCGCGTGCGAGATCGGGTGCAGGAGCAAATTTTGCGAGGCACGCTGCTGATCGATACGCACGGCAGTCAAGTAGGGCAGGTGAACGGGCTGAGCGTCCTGGATCTGGGCAATTTCTCTTTCGGTCGGCCCGCGCGCATCACGGCCACGGTTCGACTGGGGAAAGGGGACGTGGTCGATATCGAACGCGAAGTCGAATTGGGCGGGCCCATCCATTCCAAGGGCGTCTTGATCCTCGGATCGCTGCTGGCCGCCCGTTACGCCCAGGATCACCCGCTGTCGCTGGGCGCCAGTGTGGTGTTCGAACAATCGTATGGCATGGTCGACGGCGACAGTGCGTCCGTGGCCGAATTTTGCGCCTTGGTTTCGGCGCTGTCGAACATCCCCATCCGCCAGTCGTTGGCGGTGACCGGATCGGTCAATCAACTTGGCCGAGTCCAGGCGATCGGAGGCGTGAACGAAAAGATCGAAGGCTTCTACGATATCTGTCAACACCGTGGTTTGACCGGCGACCAGGGAGTCTTGATCCCGGCCGCGAACGTCCCTCACCTGATGCTGCGGCGGGATGTCATCGCGGCCGTCCGGCAAGGACGATTCCATATCTACCCGATCGCGGATGTCGATCAGGCCATCGCCCTGTTGACCGACTCGACGGCCGGTGACCCGGACGAGCAGGGGAGATTTCCGGATGGAACGGTCAATCACGCGGTCGCCGAACGATTGCAGAAGATGTTCCGATTGCGTCGAGAAAGCATGCTGCCGGAAAAAGCGATCGGAAACGCGGAAACTTCGGCAACGCAGGAAGAATCGGCCTCATTTCCCGACGCGGACGCGGATAGCTGATACGGGGACTTGCCCGGCCAGCGCCCTGATTCCACAATAAAGGGAAGCGCTCGATCACCAGTTTCTTGTACGTCTGATATCCCATGAATTCGAACACTGCTGTGAAAAAATCAACCCGTTCGGGGCGATTGCTGGATGTGCTCGAGCCCTTCGACAGCTCGCTGATCATCACCCATGACAATCCGGATCCGGACGCGATCGCTTCCGGTTGGGCGCTTGCCTGCTTGATCGACGAAAGACTCGGGCATCCGGTCCGTCTGGTCGGCGGCGGTGGGATCGTCCGCGCCGAGAACCGGCACATGGTTCATTTGTTGCAGCCGCCCATCGAATTGATCGACCATGTCCAGGTCTTCGGTAGGACGGCGGCGGTGCTGGTCGACTGCGACATTTCGGCGGGCAACCATCTGCTGGCCAGCACCGCGCTGCGGCCCGTCGCGGTGATCGATCATCATTTGAGTCATGGCCCGCGTCATCGGATCCCTTTTCGCGACGTTCGGCCTCACGTAGCCGCGTCGGCCAGCATCGTGGCCAGTTATCTACGCGAGCAGCATCTGCAGGTCGATTGGAAACTGGCGACCGCTCTGTTGTACGCCATCCGCACAGAGACGTTGGGCGGCGAAACGCATCACTCTCGACTGGATAAACAGATCCTGGCCTGGCTCAGCGCACGCGCCGATCCGAAGACGCTGGCCGAGATCGAGAACGCGCCGCTGTCGGCCGCCTATTTCTCCGATCTGGTGCTGGCGCTGCAGAGCACCTTTATCTACGACGATGCCGCGCTGTGCTTCTTGCCCAAAGCGCAGGGCGCGGAAATCATCGGCGAAGTCGCCGATCTGTTGATTCGTCACGTGGGTGTCAAGCGGGTCCTGTGCGCCGCGGTGATCGGTGACGATCTTCTGCTGTCCGTGCGGACCGAGCGTGGTTGCGGCGATGCCTCGGATCTGGCTCGTCGCACGGTCCAGGATCTGGGCCAGGGCGGGGGGCACCAGCATCGAGCCGGGGGAAAGATCCCTCGTGCCCAATGTCCGTGCTCGAGCGATGAACTGTGCGACGAACTTCGTAACCGCTGGCTGAACGCCTGCCAGGTCGATCGACAGCGAGGGACTCGGCTGGTCGCCAAACGCGAGATTGTTCGAAACTTGTGATTCACCCAACGCACCGCGCGCCGTCCACGCTGCAGCGGTCGACGAGTATCTTCCATGGACGCGAGCCCCGAAGCCCCCTCGATCATCCGCTGGCCTCAGACCGGCGAAGTGATCGAGCACGGTCCGAATCGATACCTGATCGGTGAAGGCCTGGGCCGCGGCAGCTACGGAGCCACCTATGCCTGTACCGATCAGTGGAGCAACGCACTGGTCGTCAAGGTGCTGGTGCCGAACCGACAAACGTACGAACAGGTTCGCGTGAACTGGCAACGCGAGATCACGTCGCTGCTGACGCTCCGACACCCCAACATCACCTACGTCTACGACGCTTTCGAGCTGTCCCATACGTTTCACATCGTCATGGAACGCTGCGGCGGCAGCGTGACCGAACTGTTCTCCTTGCCCGACTATGATGGCGACGATTGGCTGCTGCCCATCGCCCGCTGCGTGCTGCAGGCGATCGGATACATGCACGATCACGGCTACGTGCACAAGGACATTCATCTGCGCAACGTCTTTTGGACGTACGTCCGCAACGAGTTGATGCCGCACCACAGTCAATCGGTCACTTTCAAGATCGGTGATTTGGGCGTCAGTCGGCTGGAAGGGGAACTTCGCGACGATCGGCCCACCATTCCCTGGATGGTAGCCCCGGAAGTTTTGGACCCCGAGCGTTTTGGCCCCGCCGGAAGACAGACCGACATTTACCATGCCGGACTCGTGCTGCTGGCGATCGCCATGGGAATCGAACCGTCGTTTACCGCCGAGGAAATCCAGAATGCGGTACCACAGAAGACGGCCGAGCAGTTGCCCCCGCCGATCGGACCGGCAATCGGCTGGGCATTGCAGCCCCACGTCGACCAACGCAAGCTGACCGCATTCGACTTCTGGCGCTCGCTGTCGTTGCGCTGAACCGCATGACTCGTCACCCGAAGCGTACGTTCCCGGCTCGGCGCGAGCGCGCCGACATCGCCAGCCGCAAATTCGAGCAACGCGTCGAAGTCGGCGTGCGCATCCACGGAGTCTGCGCATCGGAAGAACGAGTTTTCGCCGCCTGCGCCGATGGTCTGGTTCGCGTCTTTGACGTCGACCTGTCGCCGCTGGGCCAATGGTCCGCGCCCGCCCCGGGCGAAATGGCCCTCGACGGCAGCGGAAACTTGTGGATCATCGATTCCGCCGACCGCGTCGTGCGTCGATTTACGCCGGGGAAAGCCGCTGCCGCAGGTCGTGCGATTCCCCGAGAACGTCGTGGTGCTGGACAAACGCGATAGCACCCAGCTCGGTCACTTCCAGCCGACCGGCACTCGCACCGGCGACGTGCCGATGGACGCCTTGCAAGACATCGTCCACAGCATCAACGCCTTCCGCCGCGCCGACGGCGAGTACCTCATCTTCATCGAAGACGACGGCTACACAAAAAACATGCTGTACCGTTGGAGACCTGAAGATACCTCATCACGAGCCGGTACATGATCCGCAGAATGGCATCGAGCGGATGGCGACAAAGGGATGGTTCGACGCGTGTGGCTATGTCCCTTCGATGAAACGCGGTACGGATTCATCGTCCGATCCTAGGTTAACACGGGGCAGGTATCGAACCACTGGCGGCCTTGGCGTTGCATCCAGGAGGTCGCGTCGACGGGGCCCCAGTTTCCCGGTTCGTAGGTGGCCAGCGGCGGATCGTCGGACGTGTCCCAGACGGTTTGGATCGGGTCGATCAGACGCCACGAGGCTTCGACTTCGTCGCTGCGGGCGAACAGACTGGCGTCGCCCAGCATGGCGTCCAGCAGCAGACGTTGATAGGCGTCCGGCAGCTCGCGCGCAAATCGGCCGCGGAAGTTGAAATCCAACTCGACCAGTTGCTGCTGCATGCCGGCGTCGGGCACCTTGCTTTGAAAATGCAGTTGGATGCCTTCGGCGGGCTGAATCTGCAGCACCAGCCGATTCGCCTGGTGGTGGTCCGACGTACCGTTGCCAAAGATCATGTGCGGTGGCGGCCGGAACTGGATCACGATCTGGGTGGTCCGGCAGGACATGGCCTTGCCGGACCGCAGATAGAACGGGACGCCTTGCCAACGCCAATTATCCACGTGCATGGTGATCGCGCCGAACGTGGCCGTACGGCTTTCGGGCCGCACACCGGGTTCGTCCCGGTACCCGCGATATTGCCCGCGAAGCGTCCAGCGATCGATTTGGTCCTGCTCCAAGGGTCGGACGCAACGCAACACTTTCACTTTTTCATCGCGCACGGCATCCGCATGGAATCGAGCCGGACATTCCATGGCCGTCAGGGTAAATAGTTGCATCAGATGGTTTTGGAACATGTCTCGCAGCACGCCGGCCGTTTCGTAGAAACCCGCGCGATGGCCGATCGTCACCTCTTCGGCAGCGGTGATCTGCACGTGATCCACGTAATTGCGGTTCCAGATCGGTTCGAAAATCGTGTTGGCGAATCGCAGCACCAGCAGATTGCTGACCGTCTCTTTGCCCAAATAGTGGTCGATGCGGTAGATCTGCGATTCCGCGAACACTCGATGCACGATATCATTCAACTGATGGGCACTGGCCAGATCCGTACCGAACGGTTTTTCGATGACGACTCGCCGTTCCGCGCAATCTTCGCAGGTCATCCCGGCCTGACCCAAGTTGACGATGACTGGTTCATAGAATCGAGGAGCGGTGGACAGGTAGTAGACCCGCGTCGTCGGTGCTTGCGATTCCAGTTGGTCCAGAAACCGGCCCAGCGAAACGACATCGTCCGGCTGAGTCACATCTCCGGCGTGATAATAGATCGAGGATGCGAAGTCATCCCACACGCTGCGGTCGAACCGCTGGCCCAAATGCTCTGCCGTCGAATCGGCCAGTCGATCGCGCCACGCCTCGTGGCTGAACGGCGTGCGGGATGAACCGACGATCCGAGTCCCGGCGGGCAATCGCTGCTTGCGATGCAGTTCATACAAGGCCGGGATCAGCTTGCGGCTGGTCAAATCGCCCGACGCTCCGAAAATAATCATCGTGTGATTCATCATCTCTCTCGTCTGACATGAACGTGTTCAGCAACCCTCTTCCGTCCGATCGCATGCGGGACAGATGCGTCATTGTATCGCGAACCCTCTTGGCCGACGATGGCACGCGTGGAATGGGTGACTTGACCGGTGTTCGTTTCTGCCTGATACTAAGCATACGACCAGGTATTTCTTGGTGGAATCGGGCGAAAGGGGTCGGGAGTCGTTTTCGGGTGCTGCGTTTCTCATGTGGCCCCCGAGCGCCGAGCGGTGGTCCCGTCGGGTCCCGCTCGGCGCTCGGGACCCACACGATCGTTGGCCCAAAGCGACTCCCGACCCCCTTGCGTCCCCATGTGCAAGGCAACCTTAGCACCATTCGGGAAACAACTGATCGGAATGGCGCTAGCCACCGGCTTGAGCGGCACGGCGCTAGCCGCCGGTTCCCACGAAGACCGGAGGCTAGCGCCTTGCCGCTCACACGAGTTCCTGGCCGGGTACTATGAAGGGATACATGATCGCCGTTAAGACAAGGCGGGGATGCGTGAAGAAAACGAGGGTGTTTTGATGAGGTACCGAAGAATGACCGTATTGACAACCAGTTCTTGCTCCCATCGTCTTCCACGGTTTTTGACGGTGATGTGTGTGCTTGCTGCGTTGCTGGCGTTAGTTGCAGGGAAGAAGGGGCCGATGAGTTTCGCCGTCGAGCGGCCAACGGATCGAGGCCCCAACTTCTTGCTGATTTTCACCGATGACCAAGGTTACAGCGACGTTTCGACGTATCTGCCGACCGACGTTCAGACGCCGCATATCGATCGGATCGCCACCGAAGGCATGCTGTTTACCACCATGCGAGCCAACTGTACGGTCTGCTCGCCTTCGCGCGCGGCGCTATTGACCGGTCGTTACGCGGACCGAGTCGGCGTGCCGGGTGTGATCCGCACGCACCCCGAGAACTCCTGGGGTTTTTTCGCGCCTTCGGTTCCGACGCTGGCCGATGAGTTGAAACAAGTCGGGTATCACACGGCGATCGTCGGAAAATGGCACCTGGGCCTCGAATCCCCCAATACGCCGAACGAGCGGGGGTTCGATTTCTTCCATGGGTTCCTGGGCGACATGATGGACAGCTATACGACGCATCTGCGCCATGGAAACAACTACATGCGCCGCGATGGACAGGTCATCGAGCCGCAGGGGCATGCCACCGATCTGTTCACCGACTGGGCGATCGACTACGTGCGCCAGCGGGCTCGTCAGCCGGATCAACCGTTCTTTCTTTATCTGGCTTACAACGCGCCTCATTTCCCGATCGAACCGCCGGAAGATTGGCTCGAGCGTATCCGGCAGCGTGATCCCCAGTTGCCGGAGAAGCGGGCGCTGAACGTGGCTTTTGTCGAGCACCTGGATGACCGGATTGGCCGCGTGTTGGCCGCTTTGGACGAGACGGGACTGGCTGACAACACGATGGTCGTCTTCACCTGTGACAATGGTGGTTCGCTACCCCACGCTCAAAACAACGATCCGTGGCGCGATGGGAAGCAGAGTCACTATGATGGCGGGCTCCGCGTCCCGTTTATGGCTCGATGGCCCGAGCGTATCGCGGCCGGGTCGCGCAGCGATTACGCCGGTTTGATTTTCGATTTGTTCCCCACCTTCCTGGAACTGGCGGGCGCACCGCTGTGCGAGGATCTGGATGCGGTCAGTCTCGTTCCGATCCTGGACGGCGGGACAATCGACGAGGCTCGCGAGCTGTATTTTGTGCGGCGCGAGGGCGGGCCAGCCTATGGCGGCAAAAGTTACGAGGCGTTGATCCGCGGCGAATGGAAGTTGTTGCAGAACGACCCTTACAGCCCGCTGGAACTGTACAATTTGCAGGACGACCCGCAGGAGCAAAACAATCTGGCGGCCAAACGGCCGCAGATCGTACGGGAGATGTCTGCCGCGTTGCGGCGGCACATCCAGCGCGGCGGCTCTGTGCCCTGGCAACCGTGATTTTCGTGAGTGTTTGCGGAATTGGGTTCCTCGGGCATGAGATACGGTTTGTTTCGTAACAAGTCGTGCTCGTGATCGGATCCGACGGGACCCCCGCTCGGCGCTCGGCGGCCACATGGGAAGCGGGTTACCTGAAAACGACTCCCGACCCCTTTCCCCCGATTCGAGAAGAAAGAGGTCATGAGGGCGAAGCGACTGAAGGGCCAGTTTCCGGCAGAGGGCTCCTGACATTTTGCTCCAGGCTGGGGCGGACGGTCGAGGCTGAGGGGATTTCTTGATCCAGCTCGCGACGCAACTGGTTCAGCGTCGATCGCAGCGACGTGGTCTCGCGCAGAAACTCGCTCAATCGCTCACGAACGGTCCGCACCGGGGTGGTCGCCAGGGGATGTTGCACGCTGTCGACCAGCGTGCGAGGCTCGAGCGCCGCACATGCGCGACGCATGCGCCAGGCCAGCAGCAGGTAGCCGGGCAACAGGCTGACCAGCAGCAGCGAAATCGCCATGCCGTAGAAGGCCGCCGGTAGGTATTCGGCCTCCAGCCAGGCTTTGCCGATCCGGAACAGGGCGTGCGCGGCAAAAGCGGTCGGGATGATGTTGGTCACCACGGCCAGCGGCCACGGCCCGACCTGCTTAGCCGTCTGCTGGCCCAGGTTGTCCAGGTCGGTCTGCAGATGCTCCAGCTCCTGCCCTTCGCCACCTTCCCACAAAGATTGGTACAACCATTGAGGCCAATCCTGCGACTTGCTTTGCCGACCGGCGTCCTCTCCATCGGCCGAACCATCGGTCGGATCGATGCTGGTCGTACCGTGCAGCGCCGTAGGGGCGAAGCCGGTCAATTGTTGGTCCTCTAAGAACCTTTGGGCGTCGGCTTGGATGCTGCGGATTTCTTCACGGTATTTCGGCCCCATCGCGGTCAGGATACGTTGCAGCGGCACCATGCCTCGCAACATGGCATGCAGGACCGACACTCCGGCTCGCGCCAATCCGATCAGGTTCCAACGGCCCAACCCCAGACGGGCGACATGGAACGAGGCGTTCAGTGCCGAGACGCGCGCTCGCAACCACACCGCCAGCCCCATCAACCAACCAATCCGCTCGCCCAGATAACGCCAAGCCAACTCGCGAACCACCATCCGAAAAGCGTGTCGAGCCAAAGGCTGGTCCAGGCTGTCGCGGTAGACCTGCCGGATGCGATCGTTCAACTGGGCTTCGTATGCGATCACCGTCTCCAGCCGCTGGTGCAAGGCTTCGACCACCTGGTCGGACAATGCATGCGACGTGTAACCCAAGAACCCGTCGGCCCGAAGTTTCTCCACGCTTTCCACCAGGCGGGTATTGAACAACGACTGACGCATCCGTGAAAAGTCGTATCGTCCCTGATCCGTCGCACTGACCACGAAGCGCACCCCGTCATGCGGCTCGAATCCCAGATCCCGCAGACGGCCATCGAAATCGGCACGCACCTGGTCGATCACTCGCGGCACCTGATCGGCCTTGTTCAGCACGAAGTACCAGCGTTTCAACGAGGCCCAGGCGAGCAGTTCCTGATGCACCTGGAATTCCGAGCGACGGTCCGGCATGGTCACGTACACCACGATATCCGCCCGGCGCACGATCGCTCGGGTGACGTGCCAGTTCTCGCGCAACGCACCGTCGATATCGGGAGTGTCGATCAGCGCGATGCCGCCCAGATCGACCTCGATGTATTGAGGGTCCAACTCGGCAGGCAGATTCAACAAGGGACGATCTTGAGCCGACACGGCGACAAACGGCTTCTGGGTGAAACAGCGTACGTCGTCCGAGGTGGGACTGGCCTGGGACCGCCCGATCAAGGCATTGAAAAGGGCGCTCTTGCCAACCCCCGTCCCGCCCAGCAAGACGACTCGCACCACCGGGACCGTCGGGTCATCGCTCTCCAGACGCCGCAGCGCCTCGCCCAAGCGCAGCGACATCCGCATCGCCGCGTCCAAGCTGCCGGCGCGTTGAGCCATCCCATCGAGCCGCTCGACTCGCTGGACGAATCCGGGAAGAAATGTGGCCTTGCTCACCGGTGAACCCCCAAATGTTTCGCCAATTCGGTCAACTCGGCACAAGCCGCCGCACAGCTATCGATGGTCGCTTCGTCCAATCGCTCCAGGCAGCAGTGCCACGATTCGAATAACGGGCCGACGAAATGCGTCTGCAGGTGATCGGCCAGCTCCTGACGACGCTGATCCCGCCACGTGTCGTAAGCCTGTTCTGCGATCCGCTTCAATCGCAAATGGTCGAAACGATCCAGAATCCGGCCGGCCACGACGCTGCCGGCCCCCGCCATTGCCGGCAATCCCAATGTACCGACGATGCCACCCGTGGTGCCTAGATCGATAACGATTGCGGCGGCCCCGGCTGCCATCATGACATCGCCCGAGATCACCAAAAGATGCGCCAGCCAGCGATTCTCTTGACACCACTGAGCCAGCGCCAGGCGGACCACCTGTTCCCAGTCCTTGGTTGGGGGAGGCAACGGTTGTTCCAAGAACGCGTCTCGCACGGCACCGCAACGGACGTGGTCCAAAATCCCGCCGGGGACCGCCTGTTGGGGATACAAGGACCGAAAACGGTCGATCAGCCGCTCGGCGAATTCATGCAGCCGGTCGCGTTCCAGATCGGGACGTTGTCGCACCTCGTCCGGATCCGGATTCTCTAACAACCAGCCCATCAGCCGGCGCACGGCCGCTTTGCTCTGTCGAGCCATCAGTGCGATCGGATAGCGAACCAGGCGTGCCGACCAGTGGAGATTCTTTCGCGACACGTCGATTGCCAATTCGACCAAACGGCCGGCCGGGAATTGGCTGGCAGCCACCGTCCCAGCCGTCGTCTGCACCTCTTCCGCCACGCGCTGCAGGGCTTGCTGGCAGGCTGTGCGGCGCGAGCGCGCCAGATCCAGCAGATCGCGGCATCCGGCGATCGCCTGGTCCGTGGACTCCAGCAAACCGGTCAAAACGATCCGCACCGCATCCTGGCCCCGCAAGAGGGAATCCAACGGCGGCGCCGTCGATCGCAAAGGGACAATGTCCGACAATTGCGGCTCGTCGCTCAGCGGGCTGCTGTAGGCATCGCAACCGGCCAGGAATGCGTGCAACGTCCGGCCGTCATTTCGAGATTGCCGGAACGATTCGAAACGCTGGACGGTCTCCAGCAGATCCTTCCATTTGGCCGCTGCGGCCGCAGGGGTGGTTTTCGTAAACAGGTAGACCAGAAACCCCGCTTTGCGGCAACAGCGGGCCAGTTCGCTGACCACGCGGTCGTCCTTGTAACCATCGCCGAAAACCACGAACACCACCACCTCGGCGCGATCCAGCATCCGATCCGCCTTGTCCCAATTCGCTTTTTCCACCGTGTTGAAATCCGGGACATCCACCAGGATCAACGGCAGCGATTCAGCAGGATTGCGGTCGGCATAGGTGACGTACAGCAAGCGATTGGCATCAGTGCCCGGCTGGCACAGTTCGTCCATGTGCTGCAGCGGCTGCAAAACGAATCCCGGGAACAGACGGCCCAGCCGCTGGGGATCGTTCAAATCCGTCGGGATGGCCATAGCGCAGACGTGCGTCATCGGCCGCAACACGTGCCCGGAGGGTACGTCGACCCCCGTCAATTGGCGAAACCAAGCGCTTTTGCCAGCACCGCTGGGACCATACAACGTGGCGACCATCATCGGTTCAGCGCCTTGCTGCTGGAACGCCTGGTAGCGCAGTTGCATCGATTGCCATCCATCCAGGGAGACCTGCTCACCCTGATCGACCAATGCTTGCTCGATGCCCGGAACCTGATCCATCAGCAGTTGGACGCAATCCCGGTAACGCCGAAAGATCTCTCGATCCAGTCTTGATGGCAGCGGCTTCGTAGGCAAGTCCTGAATCATCAGCGGTCACTTGTAAAGACATCGATGAAAAACTTTGATTATAATTGTGAATCGATGGAAAGGCAGCTAGTTCTGCTGCCTTAAATCGTTTTTCGAACGGATTTGGCCTTGTCTTGAAGCGGGCGTCTCCGATAGTCTAATAGAACCTCCGAAAAAAGCGCTGAACTTGATGTTCGCCTTTCGCAGAGACCCAACCGGTCTCTCACGGCGGCTTGTCCTCTCTCGGGAGCCGCCAGAATCCGGATGAAAAAGCCGGGATTCGGTATGCCTAGACCCCGCTCGCGAGCAGACGAGCTGAACGCGAGGCGGCTGAAGATTCAAATTTTACGAACCAAAGGAGTTGAAACCATGCAACGACGAATCAACGAAATCCCCTTCGAAGCCCTGATTACCACCGAGCACGATCTTGTCAATGGCCTGCTGGGTGAAACGAAGCAGTTGTTGGACAGCGCGGACGTCGTCTACGCGGTCGACGGACGCGATGACCGTGATATCCTGATCTACGGCAGAGAGAAACTGCGACGGATCGCCGAATCGGACGTTCCTGAGGGAGCGCGGGTGGTCCGCGTACGAATCCGCTCGGGCCAAAACGAACTGGAAAGCCTGCTGGAACTCGTGCGCCAAAGCAAAGGCTACCACGACTACGCGGAATCAGCCTGATCAAGCTCGGCGCCCTTTTTCTTCAACCACTCGATGCTCAGTCGGCCGAGGCTCGGTCGTACCATGCGGTGTACTCGGCTGCCGATCGATCCCAGGAGAACGTCAGCGCTTGATCGTACAGCCGTCCCAGCATCCGTCCGTATTCGGCGGGCCGGTTGCGGAACAGATCGAGTGCCTGGTGCAACGCCGTCGTCAGACCGTTGACCAACGAAACATATAGCCTGCTGTGCATGCGACCGGCAGCCGTCGGCGATTCCAAGATCTGTTGCCATTGCGACCCCAGATCGATGATCGAGCCACGGCACGCAGGCTCGTACAAAATCCCCGTCGCCTGGCTCGGGTTCCGACCATGATCTACCACTTGTTGGATCAACCCTCCGGTCGCTGCCGCCACGACGGGAGTACCCCGCAGATACGGTTCGGTGGCCGCGCCAAAGGGCTCGTGAAACGAAGGCATGACACAGAAGGTCGCGCCCGCCATCAGCGTCTCATACGGCTCGACTCGCCCCGTGTAAACGACCACGTCACCGGGCCGTGAACAGGCCACCTGGCGCCATTGGTCCAGATGGGCATCGACGCCGGAAGGTACCATCGGGCAGATGACGAACTTGACCTGATTCGCGGGCAGGCGTCGAATGGCTTGAGCCAATACGTCGAATCCCTTCTGAGCCGGATCCAGGCGGCCGAACATCATCAACACGGGCACCTGGTCGGGCAATCTTGTCAAGTCCCAACCGCCCTGATACCGCAGAAATCCCAAACGTTGCGCAGGGCGAAAGTCGGATAATGCCCGCAGCATCTTCTGCCGCCTTTCCGCCTTCTCCCGCAAGATGGCCCCCACGTCCCCGCAAGCAGCATGGTGGATCGCCGTCTGAGAAAAGGGCGAACGAGCGGCCAGGAACAGACCGTTGTCGATCCCGACCAATCCCTGGCGATGCAAGACCTGTTGGAGATGGTCGGCGAAATGGACGGTCAGTAGAGGATGGGACACGAGATCCCGAGCGTACTGGCGGCTGACCGTCGACACGGGTGCATCGGTCAGCGGCATCATACATTCGTAGACGGTCGCACGCCGAGGTTCCGCAGGATCATCGAGCATCGCTTGGGGCGTCCGCGCCCATTGCGCGTCGTCCGTGCGATCGGTCAACGCCGACAAGGCCTCACGGCTCAACCCGCAATCGTACGGATTGTGCGATGTCAGCACGACGGCCGCGGTTTTCACGCGGCCGTCCAACACGCCTTGCTTGACGGTCAATGCCGTGGCTGCCATTTGCCAATCCTGAGCGTGGACGATCACGTTTTCCGTGAGATCGACGCCGCGCATCGCCAGGATGCTGGGTACCGCAGCAGATGCGAACAAGCCGTTTCGCAAAAGCTGGTCGTTCGGCTGGTTATAGGGGCTGCCGCCTTGCGCCTGAAAGAATCCTTGGGCGTGAAAGAGAATCCAATCGATCCCTTCGCTGCGATATCGATACACGTCCGTTCGCCAGTCCTTGCCGTCGAAGCTGACGGAAACATGGCCCAAAAGGTCACCGGGGACTCGCGGTGCTTTGTTCAGTTCGGGGTGGAACGGGCTGAGCACCACTACGCGATGATTCCTGCGGGATAACTGTGGTGGCAGGTGCCTGGCAACGGCGAAAATCCCGCCACCGCGAGCGAAATGATTCTCGTAAACCAAATAAACGACTGTCCGCCGTTTGACGTCGATGCCGCATCGCGATTCGCGGAGCTTGGTGATCTCGTCCGCGCGGAATAGCTGTTGGAGCGCCCCGTCGTCGCGCGACCAAGTATTCAAAAACGACAAAAATGATTCGTCGATGTTCATCGCGTCAGCCCTTCTCCTCCCAGACGAAGCACCAGCATGTTGCGGAAAACTGCCCGCATTCTAACTCGCAGTACGTTCCGATGTAACGCGGCTACCGTCAGCCGCCACCGATCGCCGAAAACAGATCGATCCGCTCGCCGCCATCCAGAACGTGATCCATACCGGCGGCCCGATGATCGACGAAGATGATCCGCGTTTGCTCGGGAGGGATCCCCAGACGGTCGATCACCATCCGGATCGTCGCCCCCTTCGGCAAATCCAGTGGCAACGTCGATCGGCCGTCGGTATAGTCGCGTAGATTGGCGTAAACACTGACGGTCACCGTGGGCATCGTGTTGCTCCTGATCGATTCTCGCACACATCGTACAATCGAAACCAAATCTCTCGCAAATTTCCGCGACAAGCGTGGAATGCATCCGAAACAACGTCGTCGCAGATCGCCCGACAATCGTCCGGTGGCAAAAGTTGGCGGACCAGTTGTCGAGCCAAGGGGATCGTAGTCTCGGTGCTCCACAAATGCGGCAGTCGGCAGTCCCGATGAGCGGTCACCAGCAAGCCCCATTGTTTGCGACGACAGCATCTTCGCCATCGAAACCGCTCGAGCCAATTCAGTTGTTCGTAGCCATCGATCACGACCACAGTTCGAGCGTTGCCGCCGGCGCTTTCTGGACGCGGCATGCGTGGCCGCCGATCTCCCGAGTGAAACTCGAACCATGGGACCGATCTGCCCGCCGCGAGCAATGCAGGCTCCAGCGTGCACAGCAGCGTCGATTTGCCGCTGCCATGAGGCCCGATAATCTGGCCCCACCAGCCTTGGCGACGCAATCGGCCGATCAGCTCAATAACACCCGCTCCCGGCGGAAACAGAAAAGGCAACGCGCCGGGACGTACAAAACGAGTGGAAAACGGATTGGAAACGCTTCCCGATCCGTGCCCGCCGGGTTGTGTCGCGAACTCATCCCACGCCATACTCGTCTCGTCGAGGCAGTAATTGGAATAATCGATCCGCACATATGTCTTTTCCCCGCCGTCGCACCAGCCGGATGCGAACACACCAGTGGATTTTCACGATCGTTCCGTGATACGTCAGCGGACTGGGTGGCATTTGGCACGTCAATCGCTGCAACGGACGCAGGTCGCCATCGACCACGTCGCTGGGGCGGGATCTTTCAAAGAAATGAACCCCGAAATCCTCTTCGCCCTTGCCCTCTGTAAACCAAATCACCGAAACCTCGATCGCCCGAATGTCACGAGGTTCGATCGCGTCGATCTGGTATTCGAACTCCAACACTTCGCCAGGATGGAAAGTACTGCTAGGACGGCAGATTTTGAGCGAGATCAGCGGTTCGGTGATGGTCTTGCTTGCCGTCATAACGGGGGTAAACAATGATGGGGAAACAACGCTCGAACGATGGCCAGGCACCCGCCTCGCCGTGGATCACCAGCTTCCAGTTTATCGCGTTGTGCTCGGATTGGAACGAGTGCATCGCGTCCGTGGGGATTTCGAGCCGCGTCTCCAGCTCCAACGGCTCGTCAGGCGTGATGCGAAAGTCGGTGCGCCGATCGATCTGACGGTTAAAGACGCGCTTCTGTTCGATGCGTATGTCCGTCCCCTGGCGAAAAGTCGCACATTCTTCGCACACCAGATGGACCGCCAATGCCTTCATCGTCACGCGGCCACTTTGCGAGACGTAAACCCAATACTTGCCACCAGGCTTTAACGGGTGGTCGGAGATCTCGACGTGCGTCGGACCGACCCCCGCGTAAACAGACCACTGGCGAAGCATGTCCCGAATCGACCATCCACTGATCACCAAAAACGGAATCGCAAAGATGGCCAAGAAATACTCCGGTTGCCCCTTAACAAAACTGAGCACCGCCATACCCGATAATAGGGCAGCACTGGCCGTCCAGATGATGCAAAAGACCATGGCCAAGATCAAACGCCAAGCCGGCGATTGAACTTCGGGCAACCGGTAACGCTGCTTGACTCCGGGGCTGTTGGTCAGATTGGCGTCGCTGGGAATGCACGGCAGTTGAAGCTGTTGGGGAGCCGTCGTGGTTTTCGGGCCGATCGCAGCCGCGCGCTTCGCCAACGCCGACCGCCGTTCGGGCGAGGTGCCCGCGTTCAACCATGTCCAGAGCACGCCGCCGCCACCCAGCAGCATGAAGGAACTCAACACGATCACCATCACCCAGAAGCCGAACCCCGGCGGGAAGGGATGCTCGATCGGCAACGCCCGCAAGACCAGCAGTGCGGTCAGCGAGACCCCACCCAGCACGAACAGCGTCGCGGAAAACAGAGCCTCGCCCAACGTGCCCACCAGCTTCGAGCCCGTCCGCCGCGTCCCCCGCTTCTTTTCCCAAACTCTCAGCCAGCGAGCCAACCAATCGTCCCCCCGCACGAAACCGATGCCGATGCAAACCCTACGGCGTTGTCTAGGCGAAAAATGCGGATTGTGAGCGGCACGGCGCTAGCCGCCGGTTCTGCACGCCACCGGCGGCTAGCGCCGTGCCGCTCAGTCATCGCGACCCCAAAGATTTCGCCTGGACAACGCCCTACGCTTGAGTATGGTGTGCCCAGGAATGTTCGGCAAGAGAGGGGCCGTCAAGGCCCGGCCAACGGATTCATGTCACGTTTGGCGGGGTGGCCCGGGTTCCTGAAAACCTTCGGTCCGCGGAGTGGCTCGCTCAGAGTAGCTTAACCCAGATTATCCATCAAGCTGGCGTGTGTCTCCCTAAGTGTTTTGATGCCAACGTGTTACGGCAATCTTGCCCAACGCGCCGCGCAGATCAGCCGAGACGCCTTAGCGTCCGGTTGGTGCAGCCGTTACGGTAACCGGGGCTAGTGCCCTGCGGCTGATGAATAATCCGGGTTAAGCATCCGGCCGGCATGGGCACGGCACGAAACCCTACCCGGCCTTGCGACGGGACTGGTTCTGTACGTCTTCTTCACCTGCCGAGTGGATCCGCAGCGTTGGTTGAACTTGGCAACGACGTTCCCGCACGATGCCGCGTTTTACGCCCTGGAAGAACTCGAAATAGGTAGCCGCCGGTCCTGTGGGGAACGAATCCCGCAATTCCTGCAACATATCGTCCCAGCTCAGACCGCTTCGAAAGATGATCCGATAAGCCGATTTCAGGTCCAGAATCTCCTTGTCGGTGTAACCGTTTCGCCGCAGTCCCACCCGATTCAACCCGACAACTCGGTGCGAGATCCCGTCGACGATCACAAAAGGGGGAATATCCTGGCTGATGTGAGATTGGCCGCCGACCATCGCCAATTGGCCCACCCGGCAGAACTGATGCACCCCGGCCGCTCCTGAAATGTAAACCCGATCCTCGACCGTCACATGGCCCGCGATCATCACATTGTTTGCCAGGATCACATGATTGCCGATCCGGCAGTCGTGCGCAACGTGAGCATTGACCATGATCATATTGTTGTCGCCCACGATAGTTCTATCGTGCTCGCCCAACCCGCAATGAATGGTGGCATTCTCGCGGATCATATTGCCGGATCCGATCGTTAGACCGCCCACCTGTTGTCCAGCTCGAAGATGCTGAGGCCTGCCACCCAACACGACCCCTTCGTGAATGTGGTTGCCTTTTCCCAGATGCGTAGACCGCTTCACCGTGACTCGACTTGCAAGCTCACATCCCGAATCGATGACCACGTCTTCTTCCACCACGCAGAAGGGCCCGATCGTCACGTCAGCAGCGATTTCGGCACGACGGTCTACGACCGCGGCAGGATGTATATTGGACACGATTGTCCTCTTTCTATCCAACAGGTTTGGATCAGAAAAACTAAGTTACTCCTAGCCACAGATCGGCAGGAGGGGTGGTTCCGATTGAGCCGATTTCGAGGATTGTGATACCTTTTGGCCCCCTGCAAGAGAAACGGAAAGCTGATAGACTGTGCTGGGCGTTTTAGGGACTGCTTTTACGAAGAAACGGATATTTTGGTCAATACCAGTCGAGGAGATTTGTCGGATGGCTGAAAACGCACACGACTTGTACAACCAAGGCGAGAAACTGAAGGACGAGGGCAAGTTGCCCGAGGCGATTGAAAAATTCGAGCAAGCCGTTGCGGCAGATGAATCGTTCGCTCTGGCCCACTTTGCTTTAGGTGTGGCCTACGGCAAGGTCGGCCAGCACGATCTGGCGGTAAAGCACGCGGAACGGGCTTGCCAATTGGAACCGCAAGACCCGTTTTCTTACACAGCGCTAAGTGTGACCTATCAACGGGCCTTTGCCGGAACCCAGGATCGACGATATATTCACATGGCCGAGGATGCCATGGCTCGGGCACATGCACTGCAAGCCGGCATGTAATCCAGGTTTTTGTCGAACATCAGCAGGAGTTGTGAACGTGGGAAGCAGTGAACGTCAGCGAGAATTGAGGCGACGACGGCACCGTCGCGTGAAAGTGCGGTACATCAAGCGAAAAGCCGCCAAAGCCAGCGTATCGGAGAAGGTCCAACTGGCGGAAAAGCTCCGCAGCCTGACCCCCGGTGCCGAAGAGATCATCAGCCGCCTGGAATTACAAGAACGCTGATCGAAAGCGAACTTTTCGATTCCGAGCAGATCCATTGATGAACGAGGATGTCGAATATGGCCGTTACTTCGACGCGCTGGTGGCAGGCGAGCGCGAGGTGTGCCACGAAATCTTCGTCAAATGGTTGAACTCGGGGATCGATTTGCGAACGCTGTACGAGCAGCGCATTTGACGTTCCCTGTACGAAATCGGTGATCTTTGGGAGCGAGGTCGTGTCTCCGTCGCGACCGAACACTTGGCTACGGCGATCACAGAGAGTCTGTTGACGCTGGTTTATCCACGATTGTTCGCCCAGCCGCGAGTCAAACGCAGCGCAGTCGTGACATGCGCGGCCAACGAATACCACCAAATCGGAGGTAGAATGGTCGCAGACCTTTTCGAACTTCACGGTTGGCGCGGCTATTTCTTGGGTGCCAACGCACCACTGAACGATGTGTTGAAGCTGATCGACCAGAAGCGACCGCATGCCGTAGCATTGTCGGTTACCGTCACCTTTGCCCTGCACGAGGTCCTGGACGCGGCTCGAAGAATCCACGAGGCGTTTCCGAAGGTACCTATTTTGGTTGGTGGCGAAGCATGGCCCCGATCCTAGCCTTTCGCTTGCATGCGTCTCAGATCGTCCTGGATGCCAACTGGCTTGCGAGACGTATTTTCGGCTCGGGAGTATTCACGAAGCGGCGGAACGATCCGCCGCGATCACCCGGCAGTTACTCGCCATTGCTCGCAAGCAGATCATCTCGCCCCGGCCCCTCGATCTGAATCAAACGGTCGAAGGAACGCTGAACATGCCGCTCTCGGGCCACGCGCACCACGGAATCAAAGATTTGGCGGAAACCATCTGTGCCCAGGCGTCCCCGAAAGTAACACAACGAACTGGGATCCGGCAGCTTCCATTGCACCGGATACTGCAAGAACCAACGGAACGCCATATCTGTTCCAGCGCGATTGATGACATCACGATCTGAGAGGTTATGATGATCCATTGGGCGAGCCGGTGGGATTCGGGGGTTGTTGAGCGCACTTTTTCAGCAGTCTCCCAAGGTCTCCAGGATCGCGGGAGACCTTCGGTCGGCGGGTTCGGCGGGGTCAGAGACCCGCGCCGAGCGTGAGTCCGGTTTCGGCCCGACCACTCGCGGCGAGCGGCAATTGGTGGTTGATCGATCTTGCTTTCAATCATCAGGTTCGCTAAGTAATGACCTGGACTTTCGAACTCGTAACGAAGCGATGTGACATTAGCGGAGCAGAAATACTGGTGTTGCATTTTTCCCGGCAGGGCATCTGGATCGTCGCCACCGCTGTCTTGTGGGTTGTCAGCGGTGATAGCACGTGGGGCCAATCCTATTTGGGGATCGTCTCCAGCCTCACTGGCGGAGCGATCGCACAGCAGCCGCCCGAATCGGAGCTGATCCTGCCTGTGACGTCCATCGAGCCGATCGCGGCAGACCATCGTCGGTTTTCCCGACGGCACGTTGACCGCTCCTGCCACTGGAACCAGCATCCATCACTGGAGGATGCCTGGCCCGAAGATCAGTCACCCGTTTGGCAATGGTTTCCCAACGGATTGATCTACCGATCTTACCTGGGCAGCCAGCGGGAATCTCGATTCGCCAGTGTCTTGTCCAAGGACGAGCATCTAGGGTGGCTTTGGGATGTCTCGCTCGGTGGTCGAGTCGGGTTGTTTCGCTATGGCAACGGTCCCGACTTCTGGCCCGATGGCTGGCAGTTGGACATGGAAGGCGCGGCCTTTCCACGTCTGGACCCTTGGGGACGCAGCACCCCGCTGCTCAGCACGGATTTCCGCTTCGGCTTTCCAATCACCTACGGCCAGGGGCCTTGGCGTTTCAAGACGGGGTATTATCACATCAGTTCCCATTTGGGGGACGAGTACATGATCAACACCCCCGATTACACTCGATACAATTACAGTCGAGACGCATTCATCCTGGCGCTCAGCTACTACTTTGGACGCACCCCTGCAACGCGATACGATTGGCGTTGCTACGCGGAAGTCACGTGGGCAGATTGGGCGAAGAGCCGAGGCGGGGTCGCCGAACCGTGGGAGTTTTTGTTCGGAATCGAGTACAGTCCGGCATTGGAGTTTCGACGCGGTGCTCCCTTCGCTGCCATCCATGCGCATCTGCGCGAAGAAGCTCGATTCGGGGGGCATTTCGCCGTGCAAGCCGGTTGGCAACTGGAGCGGGGCCCCAGCGGCGCTTTGTTCCGGTTTGGCGGCGAGTACATCAACGGCAAGAGCACTCAAGGCAGCTTCTTCAAGGAATACGAGAATCGCATCGGCGTGGGGCTCTGGTACGACTTCTAACAAACGGCCTGTTGTCCTCATAAGCGACATGCGGAAGGGGTCGGGAGTCGTTTTCGGTTGTCGCGTTTCTCATGTGGCCCCCGAGCGCCGAGCGGGGTCCGGTCGGGTCGCGCTCAGCGCGCGGGACCCACACAATCGTTGACCGAAAACGCCTCCCGACCCCGTTGCGTCCCCGCAAGCCGCGCATCGTAACCCGAAGCGTAAACGAGGAGAATGCCCTCGCTCACGCTTCGGGTTACAAGTTATCCGGGTCATTCTCCCATGCTTCTTCCTCGATGGTTACCACCTCGAACAATTCGCCTCGCGCGGGGTCCATTTCCAAGGGAACCGGACGCAGAACTCCCTGTTGCCGCACCAGTTCGTTCCAAATCAGATCACGGGTCACCCAGTCGCTGAAACCATAGTTTCCCGGGCTGCGGTAACGGGCGATCTCGCCCCAATCAAAATAGACGTGCGATATTTGTTGTCGCCGCAGCTTCGCACGTCGCTGTTCCGCCGAGCGGTCGCGCATCCAAAGCTCGAAGTTGCACGGATCAAAGCACGTGGCATACACGGCGGGGACCTCCAAATCGAAGGGCTGGGCGTCGCCGACCAACAGCACGCGTTTGCCCTCGGGTACGGTCCGATTCAGGAAGCGATGGACGAACGATACCCGGGATGGTTCGTCGGGCTGTGCTGGCTCGTCCCATCGCAACGTCTCGAGCGATACCAGCAGCCGCCGGTCGTAATGGCCGCTGGCGACGAAGTACAGAAGATTGAACGTCACGCCGACGATCAGCACCGCCCATGCCACGCGGCGCCAAGAACGATCGCCGGACCAGACGAATCCGACGCCTGCCAGGCCGGCAGCCCAGGGTAGGATGGGCACGAGAAACCGATCGACGCGATGCGTCGCCAACCACCAGACCAGCAGCACCCAAAGGATCAGCAGCGAAAGCATGACGACCAGTCGCCGATGCCGCCGACTGAGCCAAGCCAATGCGGCCAGAGGCAAAACCAAAGGACTGATCCAGGGACTTTCCCACGCCAACAAGGCGATGGAATCGGCCGCTTGCGACGCGGTGTAACGTCGGCCCTGATGATCCAGCGGCACCTGATGGGCTCGATTCCAGCGTTCCATCAATTCGGGAGTTCGCGTCGCGCCGCCAAAGACCAGCGGGTAGAAGGGATTTCCCGTGAACGCCACGTTTTTGGCGTACCACGGACCGGTCGTTACCAGGGCTGCCAGCAGAAAGACGGCGACGGATTTCAGCCGCACATCCCAGCGAGCAAGAATCGGTGACTTCCACTCGATGCCGGCCCAAACCGTCAGAGGAACGACGACGAATAACAACGCCGGGTATTTGCACGCGGCTGCCGAACCGGCGAACAAACCGGCCAGGAACAAGATGCCTGTGCCGGACCGGGACTCGCCCGAACGTACTTGGTCCTGCCAGATCAGCATGGCCGCGACCGCCATCAGCGCGTAACAACCGACCGCGCCCTCGTTCAGCCCCGTGATCGACACGTAGACCACCCAGGGGACCGATAGGTAAACGACCGCTGAGGTACCAGCGGCCAGCGTCGACACGTAGCGGCGAAGCAGGGCGAACAGGCCCAAGGCCGTCAGCGGCGCAAAACTGGCCATAACCGTCTTGCCAACCAACGCGCCCCACCACCAATCCGCCCACGGGGCGGTCAGGATCATGCCCAACACCACGTGCATCTCCGCACCCAACGGCATGTTGCCGTAGACATTATGAGGCAAAAACTGGACGCGGCCGGCTAGATACCACTCTTTGGGAACCTGCAAATGGTATTCGCGGACGTCGAACTCCCAAGGCGGCATCATCCCGCCCAGCAGGATCAGGACAAGAAACGGGGCGGCCAACAGCCAGAAAACCCAGCAGTGATCCGGTGAACTGCCGACTTCGCTCCCGCTGTCTTCCGCCATCGGTTCCCCGACATTCTCGGCACCTTTCTCGTGAGCAACACCATTGGTGCTCCGGCGTGCCGCGATACGATGGACCATGTGCTTCGCAATTCCGATTCCCATCAGAGCCAGTACAAGCCACATCCAATGGTGGTAACCACCGGCCAGCCCGATTAGCAAGGTGACGAGAGACAGTTCGCTGAGCCCCATCGAGATGGAGAAGACGGATTCTTCCATACGCGTAAGAGGTACCCCGCGGATCGTCAGACTGAGCGTCTGCCGTCCGATTCCCCATGCCAGCAGCAGGATGAAACCCGCGAAGCCAGCGACGAACAACCGGTCGAGCAAACCGATATTCCCCAAGTCCCCATCGATCCATGACAACAAGACCTGGTCGGGAATCACGGCGATCAGCAAAGCCTGCCCCCTCTGGGCGACCGCTCGAAAGAAAACCACCCCGTACAAAACGAGCAACACAACAAAAATGGATGCAGCCGTTTTGGGGGATATGTTCGACTTGTGTTCAGTTACCATGGTGGATGTTCTGGATTGCTATCGGCACGTTCCGGTCGGGTCGTTAGAATCAAGGATAGGGTGTCGGAAACCACTTGGCTTCCGTCTGGCCGCACAGCAAGCACTTAGGAAAACCGCCGAAATCCGCAAGGGGCATGATGTCGAACCCGACCGAATCGAGTAAATCCAAGTCTCGTAAATTAACCCATCACAGCTATCCATTCTGGTCGCCCCGGTTCTGGCACGGCATGTTGATCGGCGATTGGGTACGCATGCTGGTCCAGTATCGGTTCCATGTCCATCCGCTACGTGTGCCGATGGCTTTTATGGTCAGCGGTTGTACCGTATTCAATTCGACTTTGCACCTGTTCCAGCGATGGAGATACGCAAAACGGGTGGACCAAGTCCAAGTCGACCCGCCTCCGGTATTCATCATCGGTCATTGGCGCAGCGGTACGACCATGCTGCACGAGTTACTGGTACGCGACCCGCAATTCGCCTATCCGACCACCTACGAGTGTTTCGCACCCAGTCACTTTTTGGTCAGCGAGTGGATCGTTCCCAAAGTGGTAGGTTTTCTATTGCCCAAAAAACGGCCGATGGACAATATGAGTGCGGGCTTCGATTATCCACAAGAGGACGAATTCGCTCTAGTTAATATGGGCTGTCCCAGTCCGTATTTGAAGATCGCCTTTCCCAACGACCCGGCCCAGCACATGGAACTGCTGGACATGCAAGACGTGGCCGGCCAGGTTCTGGATCGCTGGCAGCACGATATGATGGCTTTCGCCAAGGCATTAACGTTCGCTCACGGCAAACGGCTGGTGTTGAAGAGTCCGCCGCACACGGGGCGAGTCGAAGTGCTGTCGCGTCTGTTTCCGGGGGCGAAGTTCATCCATATCTCGCGGCACCCGGAGGATCTTTTCGCGTCCAGCCGCCGGTTGTGGAAGACGCTGTGGAAGGTCCAAGCATTGCAGATCCCGAATTGCGTCGGGTTGGACGAATACATTTTCGAGTGTTTCGAACGGATGTACGCCGGATTCCTGCGGCAGCGGGATTCGCTGCCGGATGGCCACCTGTACGACGTCAAGTACGAAGATCTAGTGCGCGATCCGGTCAGCGAAATCGCCCAGATGTATCGCCAGTTGGATTTAGGGGATTTCGAGACGATGCGCCCGGAATTGGAATCATTGTTGCAGCAGCGCAAAGGTTACCAGCCCAACCGCCATGAAGAGCTGGAGCCGGAGATCCTGGAACAGATCCAGCAGCGGTGGGCCGAGTATTACGAGATGTACGACTATTCAAGTGGATCGCTGGTGTGAAACAGACGACGCTTCCCCGCCGACGAAAATCGCAGAACACGGCAGTGCTCGCGGAGTCGAATCACGCAACGCGAGACGTCGAAGGTCGCTCGGCCGATTGCCAGCCGGGGTGGTTCTCGTGGCGTGGACCGCTGGCTTTCGCGTCGCTCAGCGGTTTGCTTCTGTGGGCGGCGTTTCCCCCGTGGGGTTGGTGGCCTTTGGTCTGGATCGCGCCGATTGGCTGGTTGTATCTGATCCAATTGCCGAAGCTGCCGGGCAAGCGTCCGTATCTGGCGATTTGGCTGGTCGGTTTGATCCATTGGGCAGCCTTGGTTGAGGGCATTCGGCTGGCACATCCGGCTCTTTATCTGGGCTGGCTCAGTCTATCGGGCTATTTGGCCGTGTACTTGCTGCTGTTTATCGGGTTGACCCGTGTGGCTGTGCATCGCCTGGGGATCTCGATCGTCTGGGCCGCTCCGATCGTATGGACCGGGTTGGAATTGCTGCGAGGTCACGCGCTGACCGGTTTTTCCATGGCGTTGTTGGGGCATGTCTTGTACCGGCAACCCACGTTGATCCAGATCTCGGACCTTGGCGGCGCCTATGCGGTCAGTTTTCTGATCATGTTCGTCGCGGCCGCCGTGACTCGCACCTGTCAGCTTTGGTTGCAGCCCCCTGCACCGCTTGGTTCGGTCGGTCGATCTTGGCCCGTGGCAACCGCTGCCGCGTTGGTATTGGCCACCGTCGTGTACGGACAAATCACGCTTCGCAAGTACGACGCACGCCTGGCAGCCGATCCTCAGCACGCTGTCCAGGTGAATGTAGCTTTGATCCAGCATTCGTTTGACACCATCTTCCAGTTCGATCCGCAACGCGAGCGGGAGATCTTTGCTAGCTACCTGCAGCTCAGTCGCGAAGCCGTAATGCAGCAACCGGATCTGGATCTGATCGTCTGGCCCGAGTCCGTTTACAGCGGCACGCTGGGGGAACTGCTGGCCGAGCCGCCGTTGATCGCTCCGCCAGATGCATCGATGACCGACGATGAATTCCGCGAGACCGTCCAGGCTTGGGAGACGGCCGTGCACGAAAAAAACCGCGACGTCGCCGGCAGTCTTAACGCTCTGGCTGGAACCCCGGCGGATTCGACCGGCGGCATCTGGTTGATCGCCGGAACGGACTCACAACGGATCGTCGCCGGCGATATGGACCGATTCAATTCGGCCCTGTTGATCGATCCCAGGGGCCACGTGGCCGCACGCTATTTCAAGATGCATCTGGTCATGTTTGGCGAATATATTCCTTTCGGCCGTTTGATACCCTGGCTGTATCAAATCACACCTATCACTACCGGATTCACACCCGGCGATCGAGTGGTTCCCTTTTCGATGCCTCAAGCGACCCTCGCGCCCAGCATCTGCTTCGAGAGCACCGTACCGCATTTGATCCGATCCCAAGTCGCCGCTCTGCGCAACGAAGGCACCCCGCCCGATATGCTGGTAAACGTTACCAATGACGGTTGGTTTTGGGGCTCGAGCATGCTGGACCATCACTTGGCTTGCGGGGTTTTCCGAGCCGTCGAAAACAGACTGCCTTTCTTGGTGGCCGCCAATACAGGTTTGTCGGCAAGTATCGGTCAGGACGGTCGCATCGACCAAGTGGGGCCTCGGCGGCAGCCAGCGGTGCTTTTCACTCGCGCTCGGTCGTTGCCTTGGTCGAACGGGTATGCGTGGTGGGGCGACGTTCCCGCGGGTATCTGCCTGACGTTCTGTTTCGCTGTGTCGATTGTAGGTGCCGCGGACGCGATTCGTCGACGCAAACAGCGAAAAGTCCGGAATAAGGTCAGCGTGGCTGAACGATAATAGATCAGGCGGTCATCGGACCGTCGCCAATAGAAGCCAATCGACCGGAGCAGTCCTCCATTTGACCTAAAAAGTAACTCTGTAGTGGTGGGTTGTGCCGGACAGAAGGGTATTGCAGGCTTCTTATTTCCCCTATCTTGAAATATCTTGGTTGACACAGGGTTTTGCGCAGAAATATACTAGGCTTGAATGTTTACTGACAGAATTCGACGAGGTGCAGGACCATGACACTGTTGGGGAAGATTTTCACCGGACTGATTTTGATCATGAGCCTGGTGTTCATGTCGTTCTCGGTGGTCGTTTTCGCAACCCACAAGAATTGGAAGATGCTGGTCAACAATCCAGAGCCGACGGAAAAGTATGGGCTGGGGTTGGTGCAGCAGTTGGAACGCAAGAGCGAGACAAATAGGAACTTGCGGCGGGAACTGGATGAACTGAAGACGCAAAACGCCTTCGAAAAGGCTGCTCGACGCCATGCGATCGGCACGCTGGAGACGAGATTGACCAGCGTCCAGCAGACGTTGACGGAAAAGGAAAGCCAACTGCGCACGTTGCAGGCGACCGAAAGCGAAGCGGCGGCCGCCTTGAAGGTGGCCGTGCAGACCGCCGAGGCGTTGCGGGCGGCCGTGGAAGAGTTGCGAGGCGAAGTGCGCTCGACTCAGGAAGCTCGCGATGTCCAGTTCGCTCGGGTCGTTCAGTTGACGGATCAACTGCAAGGCTCGTTGGGCACGCAACGCATCTTGCAAGAGCGGGCTCAGCAAATGGTCACCACGATCTCGGACATGAAGCGGGTGATCGAGGCGGCTGGCGTCGATATGGACATCGATACGGACGCGGTGCCCCCGGTGTTGGACGGAATCGTCTTGGCCGTGGGGGAAAGCAACTTGATCGAAGTTTCTTTGGGCACGGATGATGGTTTGCGAGTTGGTCACCGTATCGAAGTGTTTCGTGACAACACGTACCTGGGGCATGCGATCATCCTGAAGACCGATCCGAATCGTGCTGTGGCTCAGGTGGACGATAGGACTCAGCGTGGACTGATAAGGGTGAGAGACCGTGTGGCGACGAAAATCGACCGGACAAGAACAGGCTGAGGCTCCGGCCAAAGCAAAGGCAAAAAAAGCGCCCAAGCCGGCGAAGAAGAAACCGGCAAAGCCTGCGGCGAAAGTTCTGCCCGAGCAGAAGCAGCAGTTCAATGTCTATACCGTGATGCTGATTATCTCGTTTGTCGCGACCTGCATCGCTTGTACGCTGCTGTACATGGAGTTGCAGGAATACGCGCCCGAGTACTGGGGAACCGGAGGCATTTCACCAGCCGGGACCTCTCAGATAGCACCCGACCTGGCGCCCAGTCACCCGGCTTTCGCCCTGGGGGATTCGCGGCACGGTCTTGGCCACGAAGCCTAAAAGCACTCGCCCAGCGGCCGGGCTTCAGCACGCCATCCAGGCCAAAACATCGTTGCGCCGGCGATCGTAACCCGAAGTGTAATCGCGGAGATGTACCCGGGTTTCCTTGCCCAAGCTTCGAGGCGATGAAAAAATCGGACGGGCTCAGAGCCGAAAACCCCCGAAACCGTGAAAAACTTAGGTCGCCCAGGGTGCCTGTCCCAATTCTTTCACAGCCTCTTCCGGTTACGAATAACCCGGGCTAAGCCCTCAGTGAGAAGGGATCAGCCCCCCCTGCTCGCCATTGTGCTATGCAGGGATGTACTTGCATGAGCACCGGTCTTCCTTATACGCTAATATTGAACAAGCCTCTAATAAAACGGAGTTGCGTATGATGATACGGTGCCCAATGGTGATGGCGACGTGCATGCTGGTTCTGTGCATCACTTGGCTGGATGGCGGCAAGACGAGAGCAGAAGATTGGCCTGAGTTTCGCGGGCCTGGAGGACAGGGTCACTCAAGCGCGCATTCTCTACCCGTGCACTGGGATTTGGAAACCGACGTGCGTTGGAAGGTGGTTTTGCCGGGCCACGGGTGGTCGTCGCCGATCGTTCAGGATGGGCGGATTTTTGTGACGACGGCGGTCGGCGTTCCGCACGATGCTTCGAACAGCCAATCGTTGCGCGCGCTCAGTCTGGATGCCGCAACGGGCGAGATGCTGTGGAACGTGGAGGTCTTTGTCAAGACGCCCGGGCCGGACGAATCGATCCATCCCAAGAATTCGTTTGCCAGTTCGACGCCCATCACGGACGGTCAACACGTGTACGTCCACTTCGGTCCGATTGGGACCGCGTGCCTTGATTACGAGGGTCGATTGATCTGGGCCAACGATGGTTTGCCGTATGATTCGGTGTATGGTGCTGGCGGATCGCCCATCTTTTCCGGATCGCGACTGGTTTTTCTCTCCGACGGAGCGGAAGATCCCTTTGTCGCGGCGCTAGAGCGGGATTCGGGGCATCTGGCTTGGCGGACACCTCGACCGCCGATGCCATCGCCCAGGTGGTCGTTTGCGACGCCGCTGGAAATCGAAGTGGCCGGTAGGCGGCAGCTTATCTGTCCGGCCGCCCACGTGGTAGGCAGTTACGATCCGGAGACGGGTGACGAGTTATGGCGAGTCCGCTATCCGAACCGGTGGTCGATCGTTCCGCGTCCCGTGTTTTCGCACGGACTGGTCTTCGTTTCCACCGGTTTTACCGGCCCGCCGGAGTTGCTGGCGATCCGACCGACAGGCACTGGCGACGTGACCGATTCCCACGTCGCTTGGCGCACCGATAGCGGCGTTCCGCACACCCCGTCCCTTCTGGTCGTTGGGGACGAACTGTTCATGATCAACGATCAGGGCATCGCATCGTGTCGTGATATCCGGACGGGAGCATTGCACTGGCGACAGCGAATTGGCGGAACCTTCTCGGCGTCGCCACTGTACGCAGACGGCCGCATCTACTTGGTCAGCGAGCAGGGGGTCTGCACGGTGATCGCTGCGGCGACGGAATTCCAGGAACTGGCCAGAAACGATCTGGCCGAACCGACGCTCGCATCGTTCGCCGTCTTCGAACAATCGATCATCGTTCGCACCCAACAGCACCTGTATCGCATTCAGTGATGATAGATGCCACCCATCTATCGCAGGGCGACTTGCCAGTGATAAGGCAGTAGACGCACAAACCGACCTATAGGGAGGGCCGATCGACCACTTTCATGGATGTGCCAGGACCACTCGTCACCGAGTTATGGCCAAGGGGGGTAACGGGTGATAACTGCCCGCCGTCTGTAGCGATCAGATATCGAATGAGCGCCACAGCGCCACCAACCAATCAGAGAAGAGGCATCTACCAATGAAGATCGCCTGAAAATTACGACCTATTTATTGGTCATAATACCCGCCAGGACGCAGTGGACGCTCTTTTCCCGCCGCAGTGCATTGCAACACCCGCCAAAAAGGCGATACATGTTCTGTAGCCGGGGTCAGGTCTTGACATTTAACTTTTGTTGGGTCTATAGTCGGGTCTTGACATTCAGCTTTGTGGCGAATCTCTCTGCCGAAAAGTTAAATGTCAAGACCTGACCCCAACTCCGCACTGGGAGTCGTTTTCGGGCAACGACCAACCAGATGGTACATGCTTTCTCCGAAAACGACTCCCGACCCCTTCCAGCAACGGAGCGTTTTTCGGTACAGGATCAGGGCTCTTCCCATGCCAGGGAACGTTGGACGGCTCGTTTCCAGCGGGCGTAGCGACGCTCGCGGTCGTCGGATTCCATTTGGGGCGAGAATTGGCGATCCAGGGCCCAACGCTGAGCGATTTCCTGCTGGTCGTTCCAGTATCCCACGGCCAGGCCCGCCAGGTAGGCGGCGCCCAAGGCGGTGGTTTCCGCTACGACAGGGCGCTGGACGCAGGTTCCCAGCGAATCGGCTTGCATTTGCAGCAAGAGGTTGTTGACCGAGGCGCCGCCGTCGACCCGCAGTTCGTTCATCGGAATACCGGCGTCGGCCTGCATCGCCTGGACCAGATCCCGCGTCTGCCATACCATCGATTCCAGTGCGGCACGAGCCAGATGGGCGGCCGAAGTACCGCGGCTGATGCCCAGGATCGTGCCGCGAGCGTAGGCGTCCCAGTGCGGAGCGCCCAAGCCGGTGAACGCGGGAACCATGACCACGCCATCGCTGTCCTCGACCGACGCGGCCAAAGCCTCGATCTCCGAAGACTGTTCGATCAGTCCCAGTCCATCGCGCAGCCACTGGACCACCGCCCCCGAAACGAACACCGAGCCCTCCAAGCAGTAGGTGATCCGCCCATCAATGCCCCAACCGATCGTGGTCAACAGTTTGTTCTTCGAAACCGTCGGACGCTCGCCCGTGTTGAGCAACAAGAAGCTGCCGGTCCCGTACGTATTCTTTGCGGATCCCACGTCGAAACAGGCCTGGCCGAACGTCGCGGCTTGTTGATCGCCCGCCGCACCGGCGATTGGGATGCGCCGTCCCAGCCAATCCTCGCGGGTCTCGCCAAACAGCCCGCTGGACGGCAGGACTTCGGGCAGCATGGCGCGAGGCACATCCAAGATCTCCAGCAACTGGTCGTCCCAATCCAAGGTATGCAGATTGTACAGCAGCGTCCGGCTGGCGTTGCTGTAATCGGTGACGTGTCGAGCGCCCCCGGTCAAACGCCAGATGAGGAACGAATCGACGGTGCCGAACAAGACTTCGCCCTTCGCGGCTCGCTGCCGCAAATCGGGGTTCTGGTCCAGGAAATGCTTGATTTTCGATCCGGAGAAGTAGGCGTCGATCACAAGACCCGTCTTTTCCTGAAATAGCGGTTCCAGGCCATCGGCTCTCAGACGATCGCAGATTCCCGCGCTAACGCGACTCTGCCATACGATCGCATTGCCGACCGGGCGGCCCGTGTCGCGTTCCCAGAATACGGCCGTTTCCCGCTGGTTGGCGACGCCGATCGCGACGATATCCTCGACAGCGATGGCGGCGTCTTGCAGCACCTGACGTGCCACGGCCGATTGCGATTCCCAGATGGCTTCCGGATCGTGTTCGACGATCCCCGGCCGCGGCAGGATCTGCTCGAATTCCTGCTGCGCCGCCGCGACGATCTGGCCGTCGTGATCGAACAGGATGGCGCGGCTGGAGGTCGTACCCTGGTCCAACGCCATAATCAGTTTCGTCATGGTTTGCTCCCAAGTTAGTTTTTCAGTGGGTTGTTGTTACGGGTGCGGCGACGCGGCGGACGCCGTTGTGGCCGGTGGCCACGTTGTTGTGGCCGGTCCCTGACCGAGCCACGTCGTTGACCGAAGGTCTCCAGTATCGCGGGAGACCTTCGGTCGGCGTTTTCGGCGGGGTCGAAGACCCGCGCCGAACAGTTGCACGGTTTTCAGTGAGCGGCACGGCGCTAGCCGCCGGTCTTTTCCCGTCGCCTGGGGACCGGTGGCTAGCGCCATTCCGCTCAGTTGGTCCCCGGGACGTCCGAAGGCCGGTGGCTAGCGCCATTCCGCTCACTATAGCCGGTGGCTAGCGCCATTCCGCTGAGTTAGTTCTTGGGCCGTCCTAAGGCTTTTGCCATTATGTGAAAGATATCGGTATTGTCCAAATAGGGTCCATACACCGGATCGGTATGAACGGCTAGTTCCACCAACCAGGCAGCGCCTTGGCCCTTGGCGAACACAGGGACCAGAGAATTGGTGTGCTCTGTCGACAGGAACCGGAATCGCGGCATCTGACCCGGCCCTTGATCCTGGATCGGCTGAAACCGGTGCTCTTCTTCGTCGGAATCCGGCCCCCAGACCAGCCCGGTTTCGTGATCTGCGGTCAGGATCAGAAGCGTTTCGTCCCAGTTGCTGTTCGCTTCGACCCATTGCACCGCCGCTTCGATGGCTTCGACGAATTCGATCTGCTCCTCGATCATCCGGGCGCCCTGGTTGTCGTGCCCCGCCCAGTCGATCGCACCGCCTTCGACCATCAGCCATAATCCGCGTGGGTTCTGCCCCAATACGTTCAACGCCCCGTTGGTCATCTGCGCCAGTGTGGGGACGTTCGTCAAGCGAGGAGTCTGGTAGGGTTCTTCGTCGTCCGTTCGACCCTGTCGCGAATACTGCAAGGTGGTGGCCACCTGGGCCGTTCCCAAAACTCGTCGAGGCGTCTGGCCCGAAAGCAGCGATTGAAACTCGGCGTTCGTCGAGATCGGCCTGAGTCCGTGATAGGTGCCATCGGGAGTGGCTCGTGCCGCTTCGATGGCCTCCCACGTCTCTTTCCCCCCGACGAACCGGTAAGAAGGTTCCTCCGTGACCGGCTGGCCATCGTTGTCGAAATAGGGATGGCCGGCGCCCATGATCACGTCCAAGATCCCATCTTGGATCATTTGGTTGGCGATGGTTTCGTAGTCGTTGCGTCTGGCGGCGCGAGCGCCTCCCAGGGCTGCGGGAGTTGCGTGCGACCATTGGACGCTGGCGACCACTCCTGCTGATCGCCCGGATTCCGCGGCGACGTGGGCGATCGTGGGCAGGATAGGACGGTCCAGATCGCTCCAGTTGATGGCGTTGTTGTAGGTCTTCACGCCCGTCGCCAAGGCCGTCCCCGCAGCCGCCGAATCGGTGAAGGTGCGATTCAGCCAATCGTAGCCCGTTTCTCGATCCCAGGCCTGTACCGGGTCATAAATCAGTTGCGGATCCTGCTCGCCCGTTTTCTGCGGTGTTCTCGACAGATTCAACGGGTGGGTACTGCAACCCACTTCGATCCATCCGTCGCCATCGTACACCTGGGTGCTTTGGCCGCGCTCGGCATCCCAACGCCCTTGGTACATGCTGCCCGCAATCCAATGGTTATATCCCGCCCCGTCCCCGACCATCAGGATGACGTTCTTGACCTCGCCCATCACGAAACCGGGCGAAAGGGCAACAAGGCAAAGGACGGATAAGCCGACAAGCCAAATCTTCGTTCTTCGAATAGGCATAATCTTCTCTTCTTGAAAGGTCGAATCGTGTGATGAAAAGCCTGGCCAAACCGTCGCCCAGGCTTGGGGTTTCGTCTCAATCGCGTACGGGGGTCGAATAGGGATGGGTCGTTCGACCCATGTAGATCGGATCACCCGGCTGACGCAGGGTGGGTACCGGCGGAAAGGTCAGTGCCTGTGGCAGCGTGCTGGCCGGAGTCGTGTGTCGCGGCTCGTGACAGCCGATACAGCCTTTGGTCTCGCCCGGCCGCACATAGTTGAATTCGGTTTCGTGAACCAGCACCCGGTGGTCTTCGTCCAGCAATTCGAAACGCAAAGGCACATCGGCGGGGACCTCGACGTAAAACGAGCCGTCGGGCAGTAGCGGCGTCGTGCCTAACGTGCGCGTGCGCCACGCGGCGTTGGCGTTGATCGAAAGCCCCATCTGCAGCGCTTCGATCACACGGACGTACTTGGCCGCCGCCTGGTCAAACGGCAGATCGGTATGAAACACGGAATTGCAGTAGATCCGACCCGTCGCGGGACGATCTTCGGGCAACGTTGAAGCCATGGTTTGCGGCGCCGCGCGCGGGGCGATCGCGACCGGATGCACCACGCTGAGCGACGGGTCTCGGTATACCATACGCATTTCTCTTGTAGGCAAATGAAACAGCACCAAATCATACGCGGAACCTCGCAGGTCGTGCCACGGGGCGTGCGAGACCAGAATCCATTCGTCGTCCAGCGGCCAAGGACTGGTGAAGCGGCCAACTGGATTTTTGGCGTCATAAGTGTGGATATAAACCTCTTCGCCGCCGGCCAGGTTGACCACTTCCGGGAACAGCGGTACCTCGCTGTCCAACGGCCCGCTTTCCAGGTCCACCAGCGTCAATCCGGCTGGCGTGATGCAGATCACTTGACCGTTGGGCATCTCGCGAGCCTGGCTGACCGCGACGCCCACGTGGTATCCGCGTCGATGCCAGCCGGAACGTTGATCGCTGAACGGCATCGGGCGCAAGGGCGAGTAGAACGAGCCTCGCATGGCGCCGTAGAGCGGTTGGTCGCCCGAACCGTCGGGCAGGATCACGCGCAGCACCGTCTCGATTCGGCTCAGACCGTACGATTCGCCTCGAACCGGACCGGGGCTGCCGTCCTGAGCGTAGAATCGGTAACTGGCGTACATCACTCGACCATCTTGCAACACGTAGGGCTCGTAGTCCTGATTGGGATTGAACGTCACTTGTTCGATCTGCCCGGTATCGGGGTCCAACACGTACAACGCTCGCGACCGCTCCTGATGATAGTACTCTTGATAGCCGGCTCGATCCGACGAAAAGATGATCTTGCCGTCCGGCAGATAGGCGGGATCGACATCGTTGCAATTGCCCGAGGTCAGTTGCCGCAGGTTCGAGCCATCGACGTCGATCTCGTACAGGTGAAAGCCCCCTTGATCGGCCTGGGGTCGCATCGAGAACAGGATGCGCGTGCCGTCGTACGAGACCTGCGGACCCTGGACCAATCCGTTTTCCAGTCGGGTCAGGTTTCTGAGTTCACCGTCCGGTGCGGGCGGCGTCAGGGTGTACAGATTCTCTCCCCAGCCGTACCAGGGTGTTCTGGGGAAGAAATACGATTCGCGAAATCCGAGATTCGAGTCGCTACGGTTCGGCGTCTTGATGAACGCGACCGCCGGGGGCAGCGACGGCTCCGGGATGGGCTCCGGCGGAATCCCTTGCAGATCGCGAAGCGCGCGTCGCGCGGCTTCGCGAACCAGTCGCACGGGATCGTCGGCTGCCATACGGGTTAAGATGGGCGTCGCGGGCGAGTGGTGCATCCGCGCCAAACCGCGGACGGCGCCGTAACGGATCAGATACTGGTCGTTCTGCAACGCCTGCAGCAGGGTCTGGGCGGCTCGATCGCCGCCCAGTTCGCCCAGCGATTCCATGGCCGCATAGGCAACTCGCAGGTTCGGCATCCAGTCGGGCGCCGGGACCGCCATCCGCTGGCCGCGGACATTGATGTCGGTCAAGCGGGGAATGCCTTGTGAGACCAATTCCCAGAAACCGAGCCGCTCGTCCGGTAACAAGGCGGCCAAGGCATCGACATTCTGATCGTCGTTCTGGAGTCGACCCAAGGCACGGGCGGCCCAATATCCGGCGACTTGATCCGATTGCCACAGCAGACCTCGCAGGCGGCTGGCCGCTTCCGGCGCCGGATGCTGCTCCAATGCCCAAGCGCATAACGCGGCGATTCGACCGCCCGCATCCAGGCCACGCAGCAAGTACGGCACCGCCGCCTGTCCGTGCCCGGCCAACTCCATGACGCTGGCTGCGTCGTGATCGGTGACGACGCGACCGTACAGATCGGCCAGTTGACGATCGTCGTCGCTCGACCCGCTGCGTCCGATCAGCATCAGGGCGCATGTCACCAGTATGATTCGAGATCCCACGTCAATCCTCCTTCAAATCCACCGTGACCCGGTCGTAACGAATGATGGTGTGACCCTTCGATTGCGCGGAACGGGCCGGAATCAATATGATACCACCTTGTCGCCGAGACGGAAGGTCCAGATGCGCGTCGTCGACCACGTCGAATAACGGCTGGCCGTCCAACATGCCCACCAGCCGGTTCCCGACCGCTTCCATACGCACCGTGTGCCACGTATCGCTGGGGTTCCAAGAGCCTTGTGCCAGACTGTTATGGGCGCGCGTCGCGACGCCGAAGGTTGTCTTGTGAAGCTGCCAGTTGCTCGCGCCCAGTTGCAAAGCGTAGCCATCGCCGTCGGGGTTGCAGCGCACGGCGAACCAGGGACCATCCAGGGGTGCGGAACCCCGATCCTCGATGCGGAACCGCACCTCCAAGCTGTAATCACGCCAGCGGTCGTCGCCGCGCATCGCGCCCTGCAGTCGGCTCCAGTCTCCGCTGGCATTCTGTCCCCATAGGCTGTCCTGCTCGATCCGCCAGGTCCCATCCAGATACGTCCACCCGTCGCTGCCGTCGGCTCCCGGCGGGTAGCCGGTAAAATCGTCGGACGAAGGGTGGGGGTCGAACACAAGTTCCCCCCAGAGGTCGATGGACAAGGGATCACGGCCCGGGGACCAGACGTCAGGTTGTTGGTCCGATGCGGGCCCGGACGTTGTCTCTTCGTGGTGAACTCGCCGGGTCATCTGAAGACGCTGGCGATCGCCGAATCTGCGCGGCTCCAGCGTAGTTTCGAAGGCCTCCAGGGGAATGGCGATTTCGGCGGTCCAATGACCCGCGTCACGTCGGACGGCACTTCGGATCGACGGATCGACGTTCGCCGCAGCTTCGGTAACCTCGTCGGTCGATACGATCCTGCGGACCTCCAGCCCGTTGTCCGCATCCAGCGTCAGATGCAGCCCGGGTGAAGCATGGTCATCCGCTGCTACCCAGATCTCGACCACGTCGCGTTCCGTCTGTCGATGGGGCTGTTGGCATCGCACAGCCAGATAGATGGCCGAATCATCCCAACAGGCCTGGATCGCCGTCGCATATCGGGCCGGACGCAACGGCGGGCCGCCGCCGTCGAGCAGACGCGTTGCAGGAGCGGTTCGCCAAACGGCTTCATCCAAGTGGCCGTCGATCAGCGGGGGTTCGGGTGTCCGCAGACACGCCAGTTGCGGCCGAGGCGGGGTGAGGTCCTGCAAGGCGTAACGCAGGGTGGTCAGCAAGATGGTTTGTCGAGTCGCATCGCAGGCCATCAAGGAACACCAAACGTAGACGACGCGGGCTCCCGATGCCAGTTCGATGGCCGCCGCGCCATGGCCGTACGTCCGTCCTGTCTCGTCGTACAAAGCGATCCATGGCCGGTACACGGCCCCTTCCCCGACCGCGCCGCTGATCGGACGCCAACGTTGGTCGGCTTCGTACGGCATCGGGAAACGAAGCGTCTCGGGCAGCGAATCCGGGACCGTCAAGTCTTCCAAGCGATGAAAGGTCAAAGTCCGGCCTTCCGGGGCCGCTTGCAGATTGCCGATGCCCAGACGCATCCCGAATTTCCCCGCCGACCCAACGTGGGCATTCTTCTGGTCGTAGAAGAAAGGCAGCGGACCGTAGGGCAGGACCAGCAATCGTCCGCCGGCGTCCAAGTGCCGCTGTAGCGCCGCATCGCCGTCGTTGGCGTCGCGAACCGTCTGCCAATAACGTTCCCCGCCCAAGTACAGGGCAACGGGAAAGTTCGCGGCATTGAAGTACGACGGATCGATCATCTGCTCGGGCGTCAAGTACACCACGTGGCGGTCCATCTGCCAGGCGGCGAGCGTCTGGCCGATCGGAGTGCGACGCAAATCACGCTGAGCCGGATCGGGCAGGATGGCGATTCGCCCGGAGAACAAGGGGATAGGGAAAAAGTCGACAAAGCTGTCGTCGCCATCAAAGTGGCCTGCCATGGCCCGGTCCGATGAATCGATCGCAACACAAAGGATCGCCATTGCTAACAGGCAGATCCCCATCCGGGAAACGGTTTGTCCGCCGCACCGCTTGGACCGCGGCATAGAGTCTTCAGTCGTAACATGCGCGCACGGTGCGCGCATCTTTGTAGGTTGGGACTCTGTCCCGACCGGGTCGGGTCGGAGACCCAACCTACGTCGGTTGCGAGAGAGCGTGGACGGGGTGATGCCGAATGCGAATTTCATCGTATTCATGCCGGATTCATCTTTCTTCAGGCGGGAAGGTGGATTGGGCAGGGGGGCAAGCTGGTGGGCCGGTCGAGCGACGCACGGGCGCACATTGCCGGCGAATGGGTCTACAGGGGTTCGGCACGAATCTTGATCTGGATGTCTTCGATCGCAAGCCGAGCGGTATCGCGAACCATCCACAGCAGATCCTGCTGAGCGATCTGGTTTAGCACGGGCAGCGATTCGGGCGATCCGATCTCACCGAGCCCAACCACCGCGCCGAAACGGATGTCACGGAATTGATTCGGGTCGGCAGCCAGTTCTTCCAATATCAGACGGGCCTGTGGGCTGCCCATTCGGCCCAACGCCATGCATAAGAAGCCTCGCCAACGGACCGTTTGACTTTGATCGAAATGCTTGCCCGACACCAATGTGGCCGCATCCGAAAAATCGTAGCTTTCGCGGATGATCCCGACGATTTCCGGCAACGCTTCCATCGCATTCAAGTTCGCCAGCGTCATCGCCACGTAAATCCGCACGACAAAAGCCGGGTGATGCAACAGCGGGATCAGGCGATCGGCCAGCGCCGGGTCGTCGGCGACCAACGACAGGGCCGTCAGCGGTTGCGACGTGGTGACGCCGTCGTTGCGGACGAATCCCGGGCCAAGCTCCTCGCGGAACCGCACCATCAGCTCCCTCAAATGCTCGGGGGGTTCGGGGGCGGGGCGCGGGTTGTCCGGGTCGGCCGTAGCTTCCAGTTCGGCCAGGATCGCTTCGATCAACTCAGGCCCGGCGCCACTGCGGCGGATCAAGTTCGCCGCGACTCGTTGAAACGGCGTCGGCGGTGCGTGCAGGTCGTCGGGTTGGCTGCGGTAGGTGACCAACCCCATGCGCGGGACCAGTCTCGGTACGAAGGGACCGCACTTCTCGGAATGCAGCCGGTCCAGGTTCATCAAGACGGGCAACGTCAACGGAAAGGTCAACAGCCCCTGTTCGGCTTGCTCGCCGCCGATGCGACCCAACGCCCACGCAGCCGCATCGCGGCGCTGTCGCACCAGCACCGGTACGGCGCGCGGGCTGCCAATCCGCTCCAGCACCTCGATGGTATAGCGCCGTTCGTCCTCGGACAGCCGCGGCTGCGGCGGTGTGTCCAGCAGACGGACGATCGCCGATTCGGCCGACGCATCCGCCAGATGGACCAACGCTCGCAAGGCAGCCGTCCGCGTGGGCTGAGAATCCGGGTCGTTGGCATCGGTCGTCAAAGCGGCCAGCAGCTCCGACTGCCGGGATTCGGAAGTGCCCGTATCCCACCATGCCTGCCATGCCTGGCGTTGGTCGCCCAGATCGCGAGCCGTCATGCGTTGCAGAGCCAAGTGAACTCGACGTTTGGTATGCCATTGCGGGTGATCCATCAGTCGGATCAAATGAGGCACCGAGCGAGTCGTACCCAGGCGGCACAATGCGTCCACCGCCGCACATCGCACCGCCTCGGACGGATCCCGCAGCCGCCCGATCAAGGCCTCTTCCGCCGGCCAATGTTTCAAGTGCGACAAACCTTGAATCCCTTCGATCCGCAGTTCGGCGACGTAACTGGTCACCAGCCGTTCGAACCGGGCCACGTCCTGGCTGTAAACATCGGGCAGCGAGCTATCGGAAGCCTGTGACGTGGCGGTCGCCAGGGCCAAGATTGCCCAGCATCCGCAGATCAGGCATATCATGCCGAACGTGTTTTGGCCGCGGCCGCGTATCGAGACGAAAGCGAGTCGAATGCCGCGCAGGCTCACGCGTTGAATGCCAAGAACGGGATCAGATTGCGGTGTGAGCATCATCGGTATCTCTGTAATCGGTCTTCGGCGAAAGTTCGCAGGTTGATTTCGTGCGGCGGGATATTTCTGTGCGTGTTGGCCCAACGTCGGCAAATCCTGCTTGAGAATCGCCGGACCTCCGGATTATTTTATCCCCACCCCGGGATTCGAAGCAATGGCCTTTACAGCCCAGAGGTTCGGTCATTTGGACGGCAAACCTGTCGCCCGCGATGCGGGCTGGGCGTTGGCTTGGGATCGCTCTATTCCTGCTGGATTCGCACGTGCAACCGGGCGTGGGCGGTTGCGCCGCTGGCGTCTTGGCGATGAACGTGAACCAGATAATGGCCCGGACGCTCGTAGCGGTGGACGACCGAGGCGTAGCCGTCGGGGGCGAGCGGCTTGAGATTGCCGTCGGAACGGGTCCTCACCGTGGGGCTCCCATCGCCGAAATCCCAGATCTCGTCACCTTCTGAGATCCGGGACGCACGAACTTGGAACGTTACCGGATCTCCCGGGCGGATGGCGAAGGTGGGCGCATAGGCTGCGTGCAACGACGGTGTGTAACGCTCCGGTTGCTGGGGATCGATGACTTGGACGATAGCGAAATCGTAGTCGATGTTTCCATGGCTGTCTGTCACTCGAAGGATCTCACTGAACCGCCCCGGCTGCTCGTAACTCCTTTCGACTCGCGGTCCCCGCGCGGTCGAGCCGTCGGTAAAAGTCCAGTGGTACTCGGCGATCTCGCCACATTCGCTCCACGAATTGCTGCCGTCCAGCGTCACCGTGTCGCCGGCCGTGATGAACTGCTGAGGCCGAGCGCACGCGAGGAGCGGCGGTTGGTATTGCTGACGGTAGGCTTCGTGCAGAAAGGCGCCGGCGTTTTGCAGTCCCCACTGGCCGGACGGCTGTCGGCAGGAGATGTGAAAGTGCAGATGCGACCAACCGCCACTGGCGCCCTCTTTGCCCAGCACGCCCAAACGATCGCCTTGCTTGACCGTCTTCCCTACCTCGATTTGCGGATCGATGGACTGAAAATGGCTGTACCGGTAGTACCAGCCGCGGTTGTCCAGCAGATAGACAACGTCGTAACGTGGCTGAACAGGCGTGTCTTCGGCGTGTCCTTCCAAGACATCCAGTCCCGACGAGACCACCAGCGCGTCCGTGGCAGCGACGACCTCGACCCGCCCCTCGACGCCGCCGATGTCCCATCCGTTGTGGTACGCGACTTGGTTGGAAATCGTACGGCCTCCGTCGATCGGTTCGATATCGGCCCACGTCAGCGAAGCGAACCAGCGTTGTTTGACCGGGTAGCGAAATGTGCCGGGTCGCAACCAAGGCGATTCGGCAGGCCAAAGCCGCAAGCGGGCATCGGCTTCCAAGCCGTAGTCACGACGCAGGTTGTTCACATTGTAGCCGGCGGTGACGGCGCAATCGATCTGAAGGCCGCCCACCTGGATCGGCAGATGGTACAGTCCTGCTGACAAGGTTGCCCGCTGGCCATTGACCTCGACGTGTACTTCCGTCTCGCGAATCGCCTGGCGGATCGGATCGCGATGCTCCGTGACCTCCAGCAGGCGGACTGTGGCCATCGAGCCATCCGCCAATTCGACCTCGGCCTGCTGGCCAACGTGCAAGTCGACGACCCGCACCAGCGGTTCGATCGACGCGGCTGCCTTCACCGTTGGAGAAGAATCGGCTTGAGCCGAGTTCACAAGTCCCCAAAAGACAAGCGCCCAGAGGCACATGAAGATTTCAACGGGTGTCTTTTCCATCATTCGTTTCCTTCGTATCAAGAGTACCTGTTCCCTTCCCCCGTCAGTCGTTGTCGTTCATTCGTCTAACCGTCAGCCGTAGTGATACGTTTATGTTACCATAACTCGAAGTGTCGGACTCTTCGGCGATGGTCGGATCGCGATGGCATCGTTCGTCGACCGGCCGGAAAAAATCCGAAGAAATTTCTCCGTAGGGAGGACATTGCATACGAGATCGGTTATGCTTGCGGTCGGGAGTCGTTTTCGGCCAAAGCTTTTCCATCGGGGTCAGTCGTTACCCGAAAACGACTCCCGACCCTTTGCGTTTGCCCTTGATGTGAAATTCACCACGCTCGACTTCTGAAAACGGGAGCAAAAGATGAAAGACAACACCGCACTCGCTTACCGCTCACCACACGGGCTGATCCGGGCCTTGCAAATCTTCCTCGCCATGCTGACGACGACGGCGGCGACAGTGGCCGCTACGGCTGAGAACGACCTTGTCATCCCCGCCACGGGCAAGGCCGCCGAGGTGCCTCTCGAGCGTTGGCTGGGCGAAGCGGAACTGGAAATCCAACAGGTTTTTTCGGGCGAGCGTTTTCCCAACGTGGTGGTGGCTACCGACGGTACGGTGCTGGCCACATGGGGGCGATCCAGCTATCTCGTGCGTCGCAGCGAGGATGGTGGCGCGACGTGGGGACCGGAGATCACGGTCGCCGACCCCGGCTTTCACGGCGGCGGCGTGGTGGTGGATGAGGGATCCGGCGATATTCTGGTCTTTGTCGAAGCCGGACATCCGCCGGCGCCGCTGACCGTCTATCGCAGCCAGGACCATGGTCGAACCTGGGAAGCCGATCCCGTGGTGATCCATCCGGACGGCAATGGAAACGTGCCATCGATGCACATGAACGAACATGGCATCACGCTGCGCCGCGGTCCGCATGCGGGACGACTGATCCGGCCCAGTCGATCCTACGGCGGCGGCAACGCGCGGCAGTTCTGGCCCGAGCATTACACCAATGCGATCTACAGCGACGATGGCGGCAAGTCCTGGAAGACCAGCGATCCGTTCCCGGCGATGGGAACGGGCGAAGCGACGCTGGCCGAACTCAGCTCGGGGCGGATCTACTATAACTCCAGGCGTCACCTGTCGACGGACGGTTTGGACCCACGACGCCGATACATCGCGTGGAGCGACGATGGCGGTCACACATGGACG
>SKKK01000704.1 GCA_007121535.1 Planctomycetaceae bacterium
CCCGGCCAAATGTTGGCCTCGCCTGTGGTCGCTGCTAATGGAGATGTTTATGTGGGAGTCAGTATATTGCGAGCCGGGCAGCGCGATCGGGGGAAATTGATTTGCGTCGATGGTGCCTCGCATCGGGTTCGCTGGGAGTACGATGCGAGGGGGCCGGTCGAGTCCACGCCGGTGATTGGAGACGACCAGATCGTGTATTTCGGCGATAACGCGGGAATCATTCACGCGCTGCGAGCCGATGGCCACTGCTTATGGCGGCAACAAGTTCGCTCGCCGGTTCGCTCAGCGGGTCACATCATCGGACCCAATCGTCTGGTGTTCGGCCTGGACAACGGCACGATGGTTGGGTTGCTATGCTCTTCGGGAGGGGTTTCGAAGAAAGGTTGGCCCAAATATTTGCCGCGTTGAGGGATATTCGAGTACAAAGGAATGCGCTTTGCGTTTAGACTGAAAGAGAAGAGGTGTTCGTTCGCGAGATCGTTCGTACAGCCCAAGTGGTCTCGACCGTGAGCGCACTGAAGTACGAATCGGAGGGTAAACAGATGAAATTCTTCGCCATAGGTTTGCTTGTGGTTGGGTTGATGACCACTTCGGCATCGGCTCGAATTTGGACGAACGCCGTGGGCAACAGGATCGAGGCCGAATATCTTGGTTTCGAACAGGGCATGGTCAGATTGAAGATTCGCGACAGCGGGCGTGTTACGGAGGCTCCGCTTGGTACGTTGAGCGAAGCGGACCAAAAGTGGGTCCAGCAGCAGGTAGCACAGGCCGAGGCCGAGGCGATGGCTGCCGCTGGACCGCCCGATCGGTTCACCAAAGCGATCATGGATGACCCGACCAACGCGTCGAATTACGTGACGCGGGGCATCGCGATGGCCAGCCGGGGGAACTTCGACGCAGCCATTCGAGATTTCACCAAGGCGATCGAATTGGAGCCGGAAAATGCCCAAGCGCACAATGGTCGTGGCTTGGCCTACCATCGAGCTGGGGATTTGATCGCCGCTCAGAAAGACTTCAACGAGGCGATCAAGCATGATCCTTCGCTGGTTTCGGCGTACCAGAATCGAGGCAGAAATCTGCAGCAGTTAGCGTTGGACAAAACTCGCAGCGTTCCCGAGTTGGATGAAGAGATCGAACGTTGGCAGCGTTTCTGGAACTTTGCTCGTCAAGCCAATCTCCGAAACACTCCTTGGCAGCCGCTGAACGCGACCGCGGGTGACGTCAGTCGTCCGGCCGTCATGCTGCAGATGGCTCAAACAGATTTTCGCTTTGCCCGGGACCTGGAGCGTCACTACGGTGGACATCGTGGCGGCCACGGAGGTCATGGCGGCCACGGTCATGGTTGCAGTTGCGCGGCTTGCTCGGGGACGGCTTGTGCCCACTGCAACGACGCGGGATGTGGGGCCTGCGGTGATGGCACACCTGCTCCCGCACTGGGAGTTTACCCGCCCGAGGTGATGAGGGGCGAGACGATCACGTTGGTGGGCAACCCGTCGTTGCTGGCTCAGGGGATGCCGTCCGAGGCCGTACCGGGTCGTCGACCGGATCCCAACGCTCCGCGAATCCCCGTGGACAGCGTTGACTTTTACCGAGACGTGGACGGTGACGGAGTGTTCAACGCCGCCGTGGACCAGTACCTGGGTACCGATGCGGATGGCAGCGACGGGTTCAGCCTGGAGGTTTCCACCGCCGCTTTCCCGCCGGGACCGCAAAGCTATTTCGCCGTGCCGCGTGGAGTCGCCGGTTCCGGATCGGGGGCGACGCCCGAAGAGATGATGACAGCGGCCGAAAGGTTGGCTCAAGCCGCCGAGCGACAGCAGGCGATCGCCCAGGCGACGGCGGCGGGGGCAGAGCAGGGGTTGACCGAGGAACAGGCCCGGAGTCTGGCTCGTGAGCAACAAGAGATCGCCGATGACTGTGCCGACTGTGCCGACCAATGCGCTGCCGCGTCGTCCGAGTTGGCCGAGTTGTTCGATGAAGCAACCCGGCCGATGCGAGCGATCCGCAACCTGATGAACTCGGCGCAGAAGCGACCGGGTGAAGAGAGCAAAGGCGACGCGGAAAACGCGTCAGGAAGGGCGGCGGATTCCGCGGAAAAGCTGGCGGAATTGGCCGACAAGATGCGTGAAGCTGCGGAAGCAGCTCTGGCCAGCGCCGCCGAAAATCCCGGCCAGGCGCCGGCAAACGCGGCGGCGGGAGCCCCGGCGACCGGAGCCAACGAGATCCTGGCGGCTGCACCGATCGGACCACGCGGGTTCGGTGGCGGAGGCCGTGGAGGTGATGGGTACAACGACGACCGCGAGTACGACGAAGAGGTCGTCGTGACCGAAGAGATCATCGAAGACGAGATCGTCGATCGGGCTCGGGACTACATCGCACGAAATGATTACGACAACGCCGTGTACGAATACGATCGTGCGTTGGCAATCGATCCTTTGAACGTCGATTTCCTGCGTGACCGCGCGGCGACTCAGTTGCTGCGAGGCAGCTATAACCACGCGGTCCGTGACTACGATCGGTTACTGACCATCCACGAGGAACCGGATGCCCAACTTTATTACAATCGCGGTTGTGCTCACCTGGCCGCCGGCCGATTGAACGAAGCGCTCAGCGATTTCACCAAATCGATCTCGTTGAACGAAGTTTGGAGTTTGGCGTACAACAATCGCGGTTCCACCTACGCTCGGCTGGGCCAGTACGAGCAGGCGATCAGCGACTTCAGCAAGGCGATCGAATTGGAGCCGGGTAACAGCCTGGCTTATCGGAATCGCGCTCTGGCCCATCGCAAACTGGGTGACATGCAACGCGCTCAAGAGGATTTACAGTACATGATCCGACTGGAAAAAGTCGACTCGACCGACAACGTACGCTGAACGAATGACGAA
>SKKK01000443.1 GCA_007121535.1 Planctomycetaceae bacterium
CTTTTCTCCCGCTGTCCGCCGCGTCAGGCGGCGGACGGCGGGAGAAAAGGGCGGCGAAGGGGCGCGGCATCTAGCTTTCCAGTCGTCGCGCCGCCGACGCGGGGTCGGCGGCGGCGGATAGGAAGATCGCCGGGACTGGAGCTCCGCGAAGCGACTCATCTGCGAGTGGCCGACATCGACGGTCAGCGACAATAGATTCACATTCACGACAGCGGTCCGGGAGATTGCAAGCGGATGGTCGGAACTTCAGCCGCTTTGAAAAACCGCATCAAGCGGCTGCGTCCCCGGCACGGACTGACCCGGCGATAACCGCCAATTTCTTCGTCGATCGGCGTTTCCGCATCCCATTTTGCCACAAGCCGAGCCCTTCGAGCGTGACAGCCGGCTTGACATCGGTGACGAACATCGGCTAAAATACCCCAGGTACAAGCGGTTAGCGGTTGCGTCGATTGGAATCCGCATACGTCGGCCGTTCCACCCGCCCGACCGCTTCCTGGCAGCGGTTCAACGCTCAATCTATCCCCCGCCTGCTCCCGTGGCCGCGTCGTCCTGAACGTCACCCCCTTTCCAGGAGAGCAGGCAGGATGGATTGTTGCGTCTGCGATAATTCATAGCCGAGGCGACTTGGAAGCATTTTGACGTCCCGTCCGACGTCGGTTGACGCCACTCGGTTCGTTCCTTATCCTGACAGGGTGGGGGGGATTTCACGAAGGAACGTGTACGGCTGCGTGGAGTGGCAGGACACGTCCCGGTAATCGACCTGCGGAGTTGTTCAAGATGGTGACAATCACTTTTCCCGACCGCGACACCGAGAAGCGGGCACTTGCCTACCTGCTGGGTCGCTTTTCTGGGCGCGTACTGCGCTCGGGAGAGCACTTGGTGCCCGAGGCGGCATTAGAAGCGCTGGCGGACCAGAACATTCCTTTCGCCGTGAAAGGCAAAGCAACCTATGCCGAGCAGTTGGCGGCGCTTCGAGGTGTTGCTTCCGCTCCAGTTCAATGATGGCCGCGATGTCCCGGCGGAGTGGCTGGCTGACGCGGTATTGGAGATTGTGGATCAATTTGGAGCGGCCAGCTACGAGACTCAGAAGGTAGAGGGACACTGGCGACACGGGGGCGTTGTCTACCGGGACAATCTCGTGAAGATTGTTGTGGATGTGCCGGAGTCGCCGGAGAATCGCCAGTGGATGAAAGATTACAAGCATCGCTGGAAATCGCGAATGGAGCAGTTAGAGTTGTGGTTGGTCAGTTATCTGATTGAGGTGGACTAGGGCCGAACCATCGCGAACAATCGTTGATGCTGCCCATATTGCAATGTTCATTGTTCACGGCATCGACTACCTGCTGACCTGGAACTGTACGCACATTGCCAACGCAACATTTCAGCCTATTATAAATGATGTATGCAATGGACTGTCATGGGTGACGACGATGACGCTTGACCCGATACTGACTGAAGTTCGCCGAGGTCGCGAAGAATATGCTGAACAATTCCGTGGCGACATTCGAGCGATGATGGATGACTTACGGCGACGACATTCGGAATCTGATCGTCAATCGCCGACACGAGAACCGAAGCCTCTACGCAAACCGACCATGCCGTCGAAAAACGCCGGATAACAAACCGATGCAGACCAAGGGGAAATGGCGTTCCAATCTTTTCTGAAGCCATAATCACTCGCGCCATTTCCGCCCGCTGATCGGTAGCGTTGAACTAAGCACCGTTCGAGAAATAACTGACGCACTTTCGGCCCCCTCACCCTGCCCTCTCCCCGGAGTGGCGAGGGGACATCGGACAGTTATTTCTCGAACGGTGCTAAGCCAGGAAGCTCGCTGTTTGAAGTGGTTCGGTTTTTGGTCGGGGGGGCGACGGTACTGGCTCTGATCCGGTGTTGCTTCTTTGCCACGTAGTTTCTCGCTAGCTAATCACGGCCGAGTGGGCTAGATTCGTCGGTCTGAAACGCGTTTCTGATGCGTTCCGCGCCATGCTTTCGGCTCGGCAACTTTCTTCGCGATTTTTGCGGGAAATCTCTTGCGCGTTGCCCCAGGGCCGATCAAGCTGGACTTGAGTGCTGGCGTCGTAGGGTCGACGCCGATTCGGCCTTGCTGCGTACCCGGACGTGACCGCCGACCCTGTGTCGGCGGAAGCGTGACTGGTCGGGGTCACCGCCGACCCTGTGTCGGCGGAAGGATGATTGGTCGGCTAGGACGGACCCCCAAAGAACCTCTTCTCCCGCCATCCGCCGCCCGCCGCCCAAGGCGGCGGACGGCGGGAGAACAGGGGCGGCGAAGGGACGTGGCATCCCACGACTGCGTCCGCTGGGAAGTCATTGTGATTCCCAACCACGATCAAGAAGTCACCATCTTCGTTACAGCCTACCCCGATTCCTGACACAGCTTAAGAAGGATCAATCTAACGCGACAAGTGTATCTGGAAGTGACTTTTTGGTCTGGCGAACCGATGGCAGCGTATCTGTATCTTCCCCGTCAAGAGGGAGACCGGAGTGCCCGAGTCGAAAAGCACGGCACTGGACTGCTCGTCGATCTTTCCGATGACGGGCGACCGATTGGAATCGAAATCGCGATCCCATCGCTGGTCACCGTCGAGGCGGTCAACAACATCCTCAGAAGCCTACGGGCTGGATCGAATCGACGAAGCCGAACTAGCCCCCCTGAGAACAGCCGCCTGAAACAACAATCGCCGCTCCAAAGGACGGCGAAAGATCTCCATCCCCAAATGGTGGACGAGGCTGGGTGCAGCATACGTACCACAGACCGACAGACCGCATTGTCAACTCGTCGAAAGGACGGGTCGCCGAGTTTGAGAGAATTCTGTGCCTTAAGAACTGGTGTCAACCATCGCTGCCCTTTATCGGAAAACGAAAAGGACAGCAGCTCACGCACAGCGCCGTGCTGGACGCTACGTTCGCCCAAGAACGAGACGGGCGTGCCGATGCCCACGTCGTCCAGCGTCGCGGCGGTGACCACTTGGTCATGAACAGCAAAATCCTTCACGACTTCCCCGGCCACGGCAGGCAGGGTCCGTCTCGATGTCAAGAACTGAGAAGACGGAACGGCAGGAGAAGCGGGTTGGGAAAGTATTCGGGCCGGGCGCTACGACGCATTCTTGATCGGGCCCTGCGGGGTGCGTAGGTTGAATAGGCCGAAGATTTCGTCGTGGGTCAAGCCTGCGTTGCCGGGCGCGGAACCGGTTTCTGAAAAGATGGCGTCGAACAGTTCCCGCTTTTCCTGCAAGATCTGATTGATCCGCTCTTCGATCGTGCCCAGGGTCAACATGCGGGTGACGGTGACCGAACCGGCCACGCCGATGCGGTGCGCTCGGTTGATGGCCTGGTCTTCGATCGCCGGGTTCCACCAGCGGTCGAATAAGAAGACGTAGCGGCAGAACTGCAGGTTCAGGCCCACGCTGCCCGCCCCGTAGCTCATCAAGATCACGTGCTTGGACGCATCGCTTTTGAAGCGTTCGATGACACTTTCCCGTTGCTTGTGCGGGATCTTGCCGTGGTATTCCAGCGTGCCGAAGCGGCGAAGGCTGTCGCGCAGTCGTTCCAGGCTGTGTACCCACTGGCTGAAGACGATCGCCTTTTGCCCGCTGGCCGCAACCTCTTCCAGGTCGGCTTCCAATCGTTCCAGTTTGCAGCTCGCGCCCGTGGCGGGATCGAAATTGCAGATCTGTTTCAGCCGCAACACCAATTCGAACACGTGTTGGATTGTGATGCCTTCGCCCATGTCCTCTAAGCGCAGAACGCCATCGTCTTCTGCGGTCCGGTAGGTTGCGTACTGTTCGGGCGACAATTCCAGTTCGGCGTCGCGAAACAGCTTGGGCGGCATGTCGGTCAGGACCATGTCCTTGGTGCGACGGAGGATGAAATCGCGAGTGGCTTTGGCCATCGCGCGGGGCTTCATGCCCGGCGTCAGGTAGCCTTGCGACAGAAAATCGAAGATGCCGACCAGATCGTCGGAACTGTTCTCGACGGGCGTGCCGGTCATGGCCCAGTTTCGGGTGCGCGGGATGGCCCGGACCACTTGGCTGGTGGTGCTGGACCGGTTCTTGATCCGTTGCGCCTCGTCCAACACCACCAGGTCGAAATGGCCCTGCGGGTCGACCACCAGATCGCGATCGCGCATGAGCAATTCGTAGTTGGCGATCCGCACGGCGACATCCAGATCGGTCCACTGCCATTGCCGCTTGGCTCGATCGCCTTCGATGATGGCCACCGGGATCTCGGGCGCCCACAACGTGAATTCGCGTCTCCAGTTGCTGACCAGCGGCTTGGGGCAGATCAGCAGCACCCTCCGCACCTCGCCGGCGTACAGCAGCAGACGGATGGTGCTGATCGCTTGCATCGTCTTGCCCAATCCCATCTCGTCGGCCAGGATGGCCGAGTAGCGGGGATACAGGAACGCGATGCCCTCGAACTGGTAGGGGAACGGCTCGAACGGGAATTCCAGTTCGTTGGACAGGACCAAGGATTCCAGCGAAGGTTGAAGGACGTAGTACAGCCGGTCTTGCAGTTTGATCACGTCGCTGGGCGGCGCGATCCGCGTGGCCCTGTCCTGCTTGGCCGTCGATTCCGGCAAAGGTTCCCGCTTGACCGGCGAGGGCTTGCGATCGGCCAGCGGCATCCAGGTCGGGGACTCTGGAAACGTGAAGCTGCGGACGGTCACCTTCGGACGCCGCAGTCGCACCGAGACGGCGCTGGGCGGTGCGGAATCGATGGCAGCCCGCTTGATCCCGATCTTCGGCGCGCGGTTCAGCAATGTCGCCCAACCGGTGGCGAAGATCGACGCCGACACGGACAGGTCCACCGATTCGATTTCGATCGGCGTTGCATCATGGGTCGGGAGTTCGCTGTCCGGCCAGTCTTCCCAGGGATGATGTTGACGTTGCATGCGTAAGGGCCTCGATTGGAATCAACGAGCAGAGCGGCGTGCTTCTTCGATCGCTTCCCGAATGCGCCCGAAGGGTTCTATCAGATCGAAGTCGTCCGCATGCGATTGCCAGTGGCTGACGACTCGCGATTCGTCTTCGGCGTGAGCTTGCGGAACGGCCAGTTGCCAGGACCCCAGGCGAAAACGTTGCAGACGCATCGATCCGCCGGGCGTCGGGTGCGGCGCGTCGATGCGAGCCGTGCCCTCCGGATTCGCTTTCGATTCGGTTTCGGTTCCGACGTAAACGACGGGCGCCTTTGTCAACGGCCGCAGTGCCAGCACCGGCTCGACGTCCGTGAATACTACAGCGGGAACGGCGCTCAGTCTTTCCATCAGGGCGCGGCCGATCTGTTCGCCGTACAGATAGGGACGCAACGTGGGACCATACAGGATCTCTTGAGCCCGATTCGGACGAACGGGCGCCGTACAGTGGAATTCCAAGGGCCGGCCGCTGACGTTCAAGACCAGCAGGCCGCCGAACAGACTCTGGTCTTCCTGTTCGCAAACGGTCAAGAAGCCGAGATTCGAGTTTGCGTTCTTCGTGGTGTCTGGCATCAGCTACTTCACGCTTCCGGGTTTCTGATTCGACGACGACGGGCACGGCGGGATGAGATCATCGCGTCGCCGGGCTTTGCCGGTGCGCACCGCCTTGACTTGAAAGACATCGGGTGAAGCGGCGCCGCGACTTTAACGCCCCTGCCGTTTGTGCCGGGTTTCCCCGCGTCGATCAACATGCAAAAATTGGCCCAATTATATCCCGGTGACTCGACAAACGGCCTTGGTGCTGTCTATACTAGCGGACGTGACGCCATCGGTGCTGGCACCGATGGTTTCGCTCCCAGCGTGTGGTGCCATTCGCCCTTCCACCCCATCAGGAACATCGCCCATGTCATTCAACCCTCAATCCCTCCCGCCCATGTTCCACATTGATGTCACCGCTGATTCAGCGGCGGGGGGACCCCAATCGGAAGGCGACAAACAGGACATGATGGTCAGCTTACTGCGGCAAATCGTGGCAGGGCAGGATAAACAGCGGGAATTGTTGGAAGAGTTGGTCCATCATGCCAGCGCCCAACACAAACAACGCGTCTCCGAACTGGGGCAATGGAAGCGGGCGAATCCCAAGTTGGCTCGCCGCTGCCGCATGGCGGCTGAGACTTTGGCTAAAGTCCAAAACGAATTCCTGGAACACCTGACGGACGAAGTCGTCGATAACGAGCAGAACCTGTTGGATGGCGAATTCATGTTGAACGAATTCGTAGATCGTTTTGGCCCGCGGCTGGCCCACTTGAACGGGGTGATCCAGGTCTTGGCACAATTGAGCGTGCATCCCGAATCGCAAGAGGCTGCCAATCGGTAATTTTTCAGAAGGGGTGGAATTATGTCTTGCATGGGGGTTCTGCGAAGGTCTTGGCAGGTGATCGCTCTGGTCGTCGGCATGATCCTTGTCGGATGCAGTCTACCGTCCGGCGAGCCCGGTGGTCCTGTGGCGGGGCGGGATGGGGAAATCCGCCTGGCCTTTGTCACCAATGGAGTCGCATCGTTCTGGAACGTGGCGGCAGCGGGCGTCAGAGCCGGGGAAGAAGAATTCGGAGTGCGATGCGATACGCTGATGCCCCAGGGAACCGCGGATCAACAACGGATGATCGAAGATCTGGTGGCTCGCGGAGTTCACGGGATCGCGGTCAGCCCGATCGATGCCGATAACCAAACGCAGTTGCTGAACGACGTGGCTCGGCACACCGTGCTGATCACGCAGGACTGCGACGCCCCCGACAGCGATCGATTGTGTTACATCGGGATGGACAATTACATGGCGGGCCGGATGGCCGGCGAACTGGTCAAAGATGCTTTGCCCGACGGCGGGAACGTGATGATCTTCGTCGGCCGACTGGAACAGGTCAATGCGCGTTTGCGACGGCAGGGGGTCATCGACGAGTTGATGGATCGATCCGTGGACCGCACGCGATACGATCCGCCCGGTGAAACGATTCGAGGCGAAAAATACGTGATCCTGGACACCCGCACCGATGGGTTTGATGTGGGAAGAGCCAAGGCTCAGGCGGAGGATGCGATCGCTCGGTATCCGGAGTTGGACGCGATGGTGGGTTTGTTCGCTTACAACCCGCCGCTGTGTCTGGCAGCGGTCGAAGAGGCGGGCAAGCTGGATCGCATTCGCATCATCGGGTTTGACGAAGAGGACGGCACGCTGCAGGGAGTCCTGGATGGAAAGATTCACGGGACGGTGGTGCAGAATCCTTTCGAGTACGGTCGGCGATCGGTCGAGGTCTTGAAGGCGCTGGTCCAGGGCGATTTTTCGGTGATCCCGGACGATGGCTTCATCGACATCCCCGCTCAGCAGATCCGACGCGATAACGTCCAGGAGTTTTGGGACGATTTGAAGGCGAAGATCGCGGCCGCGACAGCCGCCAGAGCACCATGAGCGACGACAACGCGACCGCGCTGCTCGAGGTCCGCTCGGTCAGCAAAGCGTTCCCCGGGGTGCGTGCGTTGACGGATGTCGATCTGCGACTGTACCCCGGCGAGGTTCTGGCCGTGTTGGGCGAGAACGGTGCTGGCAAGAGCACGTTGATGAAGATCCTGGCCGGCATCCAAGCGCCCGATATCGGCCAGATCCTGTTGGACGGTCGACCCGTGCAAATCGAATCGGTCCGCGCTGCCGGCGATTTGGGGATCGCTCTGATCCACCAGGAGTTGAATCTGGCGGACAATCTGGACGTGGGCGCCAATCTGTTCTTGGGGCGCGAACCGCGCTATCCGCTGGGCCTCATCCGCCGCCGCGAGATCGATCGTCGATCCGCCGAGGTATTGCAACAAGTCGGATTGGCTCTGCCGCCTCGTACGCTGGTCGGGTCCTTGCCGATCGGCAAGCAGCAGTTGGTCGAGATCGCCAAAGCGCTGTCGGTCAACGCTCGCATTTTGATCATGGATGAACCGACCTCCAGTCTGTCGAACCGAGAAGCGGAAACGCTGTTCCAGGTGGTCAAGGGCTTGCGTCAGCGGGGCGTCAGCATCATCTATATCTCGCATCGATTGGGTGAGGTTACGAAGTTGGCCGATCGCGTCACGGTGCTGCGGGACGGTCGCAACGCGGGCGAGTTGGCTCGTCACGAAATCGATCACGACCGGATGGTGCGTCTGATGGTCGGGCGCGACATCGCCCAATTCTACGCGCGTCGGAATCATTCGACCGGTTCGCTGGCCCTGGAAGCTCATGAAGTGCCGACGTCGGCCTTTCCCCAGCATCGTTCGAGCTTTTCGGTGCGGTCGGGCGAAATCGTGGGGCTCGCCGGCTTGGTGGGCGCGGGCCGGACCGAACTGCTGCGGGTGCTGTTCGGCGTCGATCGGACACAAGGCGGCCGGATCTTCGTCGGCGGAAAACGTTGCCCGTTGCGGAGCCCGAAGGACGCGATCAGCGCGGGTATCGCCTTGGTGCCCGAGGATCGCAAAGCGGCCGGCTTGATCGTCCAGATGTCCGTGAGACATAACCTGAGCCTGGCGGCCGTGCGAAGGCATCGCCGGGTGGGCGGACTGCTGAATCGAAGTCACGAACGACAACTGGCCAACGAGATGATTCAACGCTTGAAGATCCGCACGCCCCATGACAGCCAGGTGGTCCGGTATCTGTCGGGCGGCAATCAGCAGAAAGTCGTGCTGGGCAAGTGGTTGGCATTGAGGCCGCGAGTGCTGTTGATGGATGAACCGACGCGCGGGATCGACGTGGGCGCCAAGCAGGAAATCTATCAGTTGATGGAGCAGTTGGCGGCCGAAGGCGTCGCCATTCTGTTTGTTTCCAGCGAAATGGAAGAGATTCTGGGAATGGCCGATCGCGTGCTGGTGATGCACGAGGGTTGCTTGCAAGGCGAGTTGCATCGCGATCAACTGAGCGAAGAAAGCATCATGCGTCTGGCCACCGGCGGCCAGACGGTTGCGCAAGTCGCGTAGTGCCGGCGGAGTTCTGTTTGTCTGAGGCTGAGTATGAAAAAGATCCTGGGCATCTTCGGGTTGCTGGTCTTTGTGTGCCTGTTCACTTCGATCCTGAACCCGGATTTTCTGACGACCTACAACATCCAGAATACGCTGCGGCGCACCTCGTACTACGGCATTATCGGTATCGGGGCGGCCTTTGTGATCATCACCAGCGGGATCGATCTATCCATTGGATCGGTGATCGGATTGATCGGCTGCTTGCTGTCGTTTTCGTTGGCAGCCATGGGCCAGTTGCCACCCGGCGAGGCCTTGGATCGCACGTTCCTGCTGACCGGGTTGTTGATTTGGATCATCGGGGCGACGTGGCTGCATACGATCCCCTTCCGCGAAGGGATGCGCCACGGCTTGATGTGCATCGTCTTTCCGCCGGCCATGCTGATGTTCTTGGGGCGTCATTGGAGCGACTGCCGCCGTCCCGCGTGGGTGTACGGCAGCGGACTGGCGACGATTCTGGTGGGTTTCCTGATGCCGACCGTGCCGCTGCCACCGGCCGTCAGCACGGCTTTGGTCGTGCTGTGGATGCTCGAAATCTCCGTGATGTTGGGGCTGATCCACGGCTTCTTGATCACTCGCGTCGGCTTGCAGCCGTTCATCGTTACTTTGTGCGGGCTGCTGGTCTATCGCGGGATGGCGCGGTGGATCACCAAAGACCAGACTCAGGGCTTTGGCCGCGACCACGAGGGGCTCCGCAGCCTGGCCACCGGGCGACCGTGTACGATGTCCGCGTTGATCCTGGCGCTGGGTATCGGGCTGATCGTCTGGGCATTGCTCCGTTGGCTGCGCCAAAGGCGCGAGCCGGGCGTCAGTGTCTCGCCTTGGTGCCTGGCGTCGATTGGCGCCGCAGCCGTCACGGTCGGCGGGCTGCATTACGCCCAGGACATCGCGTCGCTGCCGGGGTGGCAAGCCACGTGGGCCCAGCATGCCATGTACGTGGGCGGCGGGATCGGGCTGGCGGTGGGATTGGTTTGGCTGAATGTCGTGGCCCTCTGGCACCGGCGATGGAAGACGCTGGCGGCCGATGCGGTGACGGCGGCCGGGTGCGCCGTGCTCGGGTTGGTCCTGTATCGCCAGCAGGGAAGCTCAGCGGCCGGATTGGACGACTGGTTCTGGGCCTTGACGACCGTCGTGGGATTGGCAGCCGTGATCGGCGGGGCGGTCTACCTGCTGCACGGGCTGTGGCGCGACGCCGGGTTGGGCCTGCGGTCCTGGGTGATTTGGACCATCGCGGCGGCCGTATTCCTGATGACCGGGATGACGCCCATGGACCGAGTCGAAGTGCCCATGCCGCTGCTGATCATGATCGCGTTGGCGCTGCTGGCGGGCGGCTTTTTGAACTATACGATCTACGGACGCTACCTGCTGGCGTTGGGACGCAACGAGGAAGCGGCGCGATACAGCGGCATCAACACCCAAGCGATGGTCTTCATGGCCTACGTCATCTGTGCCCTGATGGCCGGCATCGCCGGGATCCTGTTCTCGCTGGATGTGAATTCCATGCAGCCGTCGGTACATGGCAGCTTTTACGAACTGTACGCGATCGCCGCCGCCGTGTTGGGCGGCTGTAGTCTGCGCGGCGGGGAAGGCTCGATCCTGGGCGTCGTGATCGGCGCCGCCGTGATGCAAGTGCTGTACAACGCCATCAATATCCTGGGCATCAGCACCCAATTGGAATTCGCCATCATCGGTGGGGTGATCCTGGCCGGCGTCGTGGCCGACGAGGTGCTGCGTCGCATCGCCGAAGAGCAAGCCTCCTGAGCGGCATGGCGCTAGCCACCGGTCCGTAAACGGCATGGCGCTAGCCACCGGTCCGTAAACGGCATGGCGCTAGCCACCGGTCCGTAAGCGGCATGGCGCTAGCCACCGGTCCGTAAGCGGCATGGCGCTAGCCACCGGTCCGTAAGCGGCATGGCGCTAGCCACCGGTCCGTAAGCGGCA
>SKKK01000524.1 GCA_007121535.1 Planctomycetaceae bacterium
ATCGCTACTTTCTGTTCAGGCGTAAAATACTTCCGATTCGACATCGAGCTTTTCCCTTTCTTCGGCTGAGTTAAACTCTAGCACATAGATAAAGCTCAACGTCCGTCAGAGGCAAAACAATCTTAGCCGCCGTGCCAAACATGCCTTCCTCCTGGCTAAAGACCGGGACTTAGTACATCACGGTCACCAGGCGGGAGGCTCTTTTCAGCAATAGAAAAAGGGGCAAGATGCCCAGGGCAGAAATATAGCTCCACGGAACTGTTGGGGAAGATTGCTTACTTCATGTACCATCAATTACCGATCGCCTCGATTGCTTTCTCGATCCATTCGCGGACCTCGGGGTGGTCTTCCTCGGCCAACCGATCACGCAGCGCGGGCTCATCTTCGGCCGAGCCGACGGGGATCAGGGCCATCGCTGCCCGCCAACGCACCTCATGCGCCGGATCGTCACTCAACGCACGCAGCAGTTGCGCCGCAGCACCCGGCGCGGCGATCCGACCCAGCACCAACGCTGTCTCGCCCCGGATGCGCACGCTGGACTCGTTCTCGTGATCCAAGCGCCGATCCAAGAGTTCCGTACTGCCCGAATCTTTCAGAATTCCCAGGCTGTACACCGCCTCCCAACGTTGAAACGAGTCTTCATGTTCCAACGACTCTTGCAGCAGCGTGACGCCCGAGGCGTCGCCGAAAAAGGCCAGCGCCACCGCTGCGTTATAACGGACTCGATCGCACGCGTCGGACGACTCCAGCGGCTCGAGCAGCAACGGCAGTGCTTCATTTGCGTCGTCAGAGATGTTGCCGATGGCCCATAAGCTGCGCCACCGTGGATGCGGATTGTCGTCATGCAGTGCGACGTACGCCAAAGCGGGTATGCCGCGCGCGTCGCCGGCAAGACCCAGTTCGTTCACCGCATCCCAGCGTTCCGGCCAATCCTTGGCACGCGTCTGCGAAATCCAATGGCCGACCGGATCGTCCACGTCTGCCACCGATCGCCCGTCGTCAACAGGCGGTTCCTGCGCCGTAGCCGGGGCATCAAGCTCGGAAACCTCGGCTGGATCTACCGATGACGCACCCGCGTCGAATTCTGCAGCATTGATTGACGGGGCATCCAATTCGGCAACGGTGGCTGAGGCAGCCCGGGCCGAGCCGCTCTCGACGGCCGGACCGCGTTCCGCAGCATCCCACCCGAGCCAACCACGACCCGACAAACCGATCCCGATGCCCACGACCAGTGCCAGCAAAGGCACGCCGAAGTTTCGAATCGAACGGTCTTTGTTCATGCACAATTTCCTCATGGCAGCGGTGTTCATTTCCTCCGTAAGAGGCGGTAGCAAGGCTGGCTTGGGAGACCTGCGGTCGCCCGTTTCGGCGGGGATCAGAGACCCGCGCCGAACAGTCTTGTTATCGCCTTGAAGCAGAGACGCGGAGACGCTGTGAAAAAATTGGACAGGCACCTTGGTGCCCTCTGACTTTCCATCGATCTCTCGGTCTCTGCTTGGAGCCAGTCCCATTTTTTCACAGCCTCGGGGGGCAGGGCGGGATAAATGGGTTACCAACGATGGGCGGGCTCAGTTTTGATGCTGAAGCCTGTCGAATTTCGCTTCGAGAGCGTCGAGAGCCCCAACGGTATGTTCAATGTGCCGGAAAAGGAATTCGCCCAAGACGTCCAGTTTTACTTCGAGGGCGTCGATGGCCTCACCCACGTCGCCGTTGCCGCCGGGCGTCTTGTCCAGCTTGGCTTCAAGCCGTTCCACCCCCCGGTTGACTGTGGCAATCAGCCTATTGTTCGTCTCGACAACCCTTGCCAGGCGGTCAAGCTTCGCTTCGAGCCGGTCGATCGAGGCTTGCAACCTGGAAGCTGGATTCGGCGCTACTTGAAACGGAGGACCCCCGATCAAGTGGCCCGGTGGCTGAGCTTGGGCTGTCAGGCTGTTGATCCCCAAGCTCCCGATCAGCAAGCCCGCAATCAAGCTGAATGTAACGATCGCAGCAATCCCGACTGATCTTCTGTTGGGATACGACATGATCCGTCTCCTCTTTGTGAAATCCATGGAAGAAAAGAAGCAGCCGAGGCTTCGAAAACACCTCGACTCTCGTCAACAACCTTGATCGTAGTGTTGTGACCGCAGGATAGTCAAGAAGAAGGTTGGAAAAATGGAAGAAATTTTTTTGTTAAAGCCAAAACAGGATTGCGGCACCCAAAATGCACTCACCTGAACCGGCCTAGAGTTGTCGGTCCGGAGAACCATCGAAGAAAGGACGCCCAGCCGTTCGGCCCAGCAGAGCGCGCTTCGCCTTGGTCTTACGATCGGAGCAAGGGTCAACAGTGCACTGGTTGCACGACGCGAGGCAAACGGTCATGCTAAAGCTTTGCGATTCGGAAAACGGATAGCCCGGATTATTCATCAAGTTGGCGTGTGTCTCCCTAAGTATTTTGATGCCAACGTGTTACGGCCATCTTTCCCAAAGCGCCGCGCAGATCAGCCGAGACGCGCTAGCGTCCGGTTGGTGCAGCCGTTACGGTAACCGGGGCTAGCCTTTACGGTAACCGGGGCTAGCGCCCTGCGGCTGATGAATAATCCGGGATAGGAGCAAGACGATGTTTCGTAGCGGTTTGTCGCGTTGGGTGTTTGCGTGGTCCATGACGTTCGGTGCGATTGCTTCGGGGGCCGGGATTGATGCGCTGGTTGGCCAGGGTGGTCGCATCCAGTTGACTCGAGGTCGAGAAACGATCGCCGTACTGACGGCGGGAGTCTATAACCGCGACTGGGTTTCAGCGGACGCTTCGGGTGATCCTCAGCGGCAGGACACGGCATCTCGGCGACATTTTCGCATCGCTGTTCCCGGAGGCGGGCAGTTGAGCGGCCGGGCAGATGTGCTGGGTCAAGACGGCGAGCTGATCGCCCACTACGAGATGACGCCCGATCGGGATCTGGTGCTGAATTCTCTTCAGGTCAGCGCGAATTTTTCCATCCAGACATTGGCTGGTCGACGTTGGCAGGCCGACGACCGTCGCGGGACTTTCCCAACGCAGTTCGGGGAAACCACCGTCTTTTCGGGTTCGATCCGGCAGTTGGCGATCGAGTTGCCGGATGGGGGAACGCTTCGTTGGGATTTTGCCGAATCCACATCGGTGCTATTGCAAGATAATCGACAGTGGGGTCCCTCGTTTTCGGTGCGCATCTTCCGGTCGTCCAGCACCCAACAACCGTTTGCCGCCGGAGAGCCCGTAGCCATCGATTTCACGTTGAGCGCTCGCGACGGCATCCGGGTCGAGCATGATGCACCGGTGACCATCGTCGCGGGAGAAGACTGGATTCCGCTGCAACTGGAGCTGGATATCGAACCCGGCAGCGCCTTGGATTTTTCCGGGATGGGATTGCAGCAGGCTCCCGCGGGAAAACACGGTTGGCTGATGGTCGACGCCGACGGCCGCTTTGTTTTCGAGCAACAACCCGACCAACCGGTTCGTTTCTATGGCGTGAATCTCTGCTTTTCCGCTCATTACATCACTCACGAGCAGTCCGACCGACTGGTCGATCGCCTGGTACGATTGGGCTACAACGCCCTTCGCTTGCATCATCACGAACGCGAGTTGACCGAGCCCAGCGAAGGTCGCTTGCGAATGAACGCCCAGAAGCTGGATCAATTGGATTATCTGGTCGCCGCTTGCATCCGCCGTGGCATCTACGTGACGACGGACCTGTACGTCTCGCGACCCGTCGACGTCGCGCCGTTCTTGCCCGAAGGCGTCGACGCACGCCGCGATGCCATGAATCGCTTCAAGGTCCTGGCGGCGTTGAATCCCGCGGCGTTCGAGAACTGGAAGGCCTTTTCACGCCAGTGGCTGGAGCATGTCAATCCGTACACGGGGCGAGCGTACAAGGACGAACCGGGATTGGCCTGGTTGGCGTTGATCAACGAGGGCAATCTGACCAATTTCGTGAATCTGGCCAAAGACATTCCCGATTATCAACAGGCTTGGAATCGTTGGCTGCTGCAGCGATACGGGGAACGTGACGCGCTGGCCGACGCCTGGGGATCGTTATTGGCCGACGGTCAAGATCCGCAGCGCGGCAACGTCCCTCTGGACGGTTCGGTGTACGGCCAGGATCGTCGTGCGCGGGATTTGATCCTGTTTTTGACGGAGGTCGAGCATGATTTTCTGATTCGTGCCACGCAGTTCCTGCGCGAAGAAGTGGGGGTCAAGGCGTTGTTGACCAACATGAACGGTTGGACAAACCACGCGGTCAGCCAGCAGGTTCGAGCCGACATGGATTATGTGGATGACCACTTCTACGTCGATCATCCGCGTTGGTTGGAACAATCGTGGCGGCTACCCAGCCGTTGCGACAACACCAGTCCTGTCGCGGGCGGAGCCGGCGGGGGGCGGCATTTGGCCTTCACGCGTCTGCTGGACAAACCGTTCACCGTGTCGGAATACAACTACTCGGGCCCCGGCCGTTATCGAGGCGTCGGGGGCATCTTGACCGGTGCACTGGGCGCCATCCAGGACTGGGATGCGATCTGGCGATTCGCCTACAGCCATAACCGCGACCATCTCTTTCAGCCGGGCCGCATGGATTATTTCAACATGGTTTCCGATCCGTTGAGCCAGGCGGCCGAGCGGGCCAGCATTTGTTTGTTCTTGCGAGGCGACATGCAACCGGCCCCCCACAGCGTGGCCATCTTGATGACGCCCGACGATTTTGAAAACCCGCCGTCCACGATCCCTCGACTGGCCCCTGCCTGGCATTGGGCCGCATGGGTCACTCGAGTCGGTACGTTGGTGAGCGACGATCCGAAACAGTCCCTCTCCCACGACTTGATCCTGCCATGGAACGTGGCAGCAACGGTCGAACAAGATACCACCCCTTTGGAACCCGAAATGGCGGACCCGTATGCATTAGGCTGGCAGCAAGTGGTCGATTTGCTTCGCCAACGTGGAATTCTGTCCGCCAGCAACCCAACCGATCCTTCGCGGGATATCTACCAATCCGAGACGGGTGAGATCACGATCGAAGCCCCACGAGACCGCATGACCCTGGATACGCCGCGCACCGCAGGCGGCTTCGCGCCGGCGGGCGAGCACATTCAAACGGCTCACGGAGTGCAGATCGCCATCCGGGACACCGACGCCACGGTGTGGGTCAGCGCTCTGGACGACCAGCCGATCACCCGTAGCGGTCGTTTGTTGGTCACCCACTTGACCGACTTGCAGAACACCGAGATCCGCTACGCCGAACGCGCTCGACAAACTCTGCTGGACTGGGGCAAGCTGCCGCATCTGGTCCGAGCGGGCAAAGCTCAGGTCCGCGTTCAATTACAAAACGCGGCGGACTACCGCGTATGGGCGCTTTCGACCGGTGGGCGGCGCCTTGCGGAAGTGCCACACTCCGTCGAGGGCGACCAATTTGTCTTCGTCGCCGACGTGGCCGGATTGGACCAGCACGGTGCCGTGTTGACCTATGAGATCGCTCGGCGCTAAGCGTCCGGCAAATGAATATTCGTCGAGTTTCTGTGTTAGCGCCGGGTTTTTGCAGCAAGGCACGGCTCGTCTGCACCGGCGGTTAGTGCTTTGTCAAACCCAAAAGTTAGGGTTGGCTGTAGTGGATCTTGCCAAAGATCCCTTGGTGCGAGGATCTCTGGCGAGATCCACTACCCTAAGATTAAACTCTGACAAAGCACTAGTGCCGTTCCGCTCAGTTATTACGCTGGCGGTCGAAACCATCTTCCTTAAACCCTTGGAGCCAAGTAAATTAAAAGAGTAGGGGTAGATTGGTTTCGCCTTCTTGGAAGAATTCGCTGCGATAAGAGCATGCGGCCTCCAACGCCCGACTGCAGGCAGCACTTTCAGGTAATTAACCAACAACCCGGTATGGCGATACCTCTTCCGGTACTGAGGTGCATTGAACTAATTCCAAGGCAATTACCCTCCAATCATGGGTTTCAAAACGCATTTTGACGCAGGCCACCGTCGGCGAACGGGCCATCGAACGACAACCGATAACGGGTCTCGCACAACCTGTGGGAGTTCCGTTTTCGATTGGCGACGCCCAGTGCGACGGATGAGCGTCTGTTTGCTACTTTTTTGGCTGGCAGCCGCCACCCCCGTGAGGGCTCAAGAGCCGTCACCCGAGCCCGAGGCGTCGGCGGCGGTCGACGCGGACCCCCCAAGCGACTCGTCCGAGACGGCTGAGGACGACCAGCAGGCCGCTCAGGAGGTGGCCCCAGACGATTCAGCGGACGAGTCCGAAGACGTTGAAGAAGCGACGTTTCGCCGACGACGCCTTTTCGAGCAGGAACCGTACGATTTGATCACGTTGGACGCGGCGAACGATCACGAAGTGCTGAAAGTGATGCCGCTGCCTTTCCCGGGTCGACAGTTGCCCGAGCGGGCCAAGCGAGCCGGTCGTTTGAAGATCCGCTTGTTCGACCAGCGTGAGGACGAGTACGAGGTGATGTGGCGGCACATCGCGGAGGAAGACGGAATCGTCTTCTTCGAACAACTGGTGTTGCGCGAGGCCGAACAATTGGTGCAGCAGGCTTTCCAACTGGGGCGCACCGGAGAACACAGCCAATCGAAATCCAAATTCGATGAAGCTTACGATTACTTTCATTGGTTGATGGTCCATCACCCCGAGGTGGATGGACTGGATCGAGGCGTCCAGGACTACCTGTACCTGAACGCCGGGACGCTGTTTTTGATCGGGGCGCAACGGGAGGCCGAAGCCGCGGCGGCAAAGGACGAGGATCAAATCAACGCCTTGCGGAAACGAGCGTTCGACAAGTACGCGCGAGCGGTGGGGATTCTGGAGGAATTGATCGACCAGAATCCCCGGTATGTGTACGGTACGACGAAGAATACGGCTTTCGCCTTGCTGGAGCGGGTCGCGGATCGGCTGTTGGCTTGGTACCAGCGTGAGGGGAATTTCGTAGCCGTTCGCAGCTTGTTGGAACGCTTGCAGAAACAACACAAAGACCAACTGGGTGTCGGGCGGACCTGGCAAGACCGGTTGATCGACGAGGCGACTCGTCGACGCGATGCTGCTCGTGAGTACATGCAGGCCGAACGCTATGCTGAGGCTCACGAGGCGGCGGGCGAGATGCTCAAGATCTGGCCTCGGCTGCCGGGCGGACGCGACCTGGTTGTCGAACTGTCCCGTGTCTATCCGTTGATCGTGGTCAGCGTGTCTCAGCCCGCTTTGAAGGTCGATCCGACCAGCCTGGACAATTTCGCGGCGCGACGAGCCGGGCATTTGGTCTACCCGACGTTGATCGAGTTCCAGGAGCGAGGTCCCGAGGGCGGGCGCTATGCCAGTCCGTTTGGTTCCGTTCAGCAGAGCGACGACCGGATGCAGTTGATCTTCGATCTGCAAAACTCGAATCCCGGCAATGCCATGACCGGATACGATCTGTCTCGCAACCTGCTGGCGATGACCGATCCGTACGGCGATCGCTACGATCCGGCCTGGTCCAGTTTGGTTTCGACGATCCAGGTGGAAGACGTGATGCGAGTCCGCGCCTCGCTGCGTCACCCCCACGTGCTGCCTCAGGCGATCCTGCGGTCTCAGTTCCAAGTGGATGACCGGATCGCGTCGCGCTATACGTTCGAGCAATCCGAGGAATTCGAAGCTCGTTTCCTTCCCGTCGAACGGATGTCGGCTTCCGATCAGCCGCGACCGGTGATCATCGAACGCTTTCACGAGCAACCGCGGGCAGCCATCGAAGATCTGCGGCGCGGCCGAATCGACATGATCGATCGATTGCTGCCGGCCGATGCGCTGCGTCTGCGGCACGAAGATGGGATTCAGATCGGCGTCTATGCCTTTCCGACGCTGATGATGTTGGCCGTCAACACCGAGAATCCGTTCCTGGCCAATCGGACGTTTCGCCGAGCGTTGGTGTACGGCATCAATCGCCAGGTAATTCTTGAACAGGGGCTGTTCAACGGCCAATTGGTGGAAGGTTCGCGGGTCGTCAGCGCACCATTGCCAGCAGGCACCAGCAAGAACGACCCTTCGGCGTATGCTTATGACGAGCGGATCACCCCGTATCCGTACGATCCCGTCATGGCCTCGATTCTGGTCGGAGTGGCAACCCAACAGTTGCAAGCCATTGCGGAACAGAGGGAGGAACCTGGTCCCGAATTGGAAGAACTGGTGTTAGCCCATCCGTTCGGCGAACTGCACCGTTTCATCGCGCGGCAGATCCAAATGCAACTGGAGGTCTTCGATGTCATGTGCCAGTTGCGGGAACTGGAGCCGGGCCAATCGCGGGTGCCCGACGATCGATACGATCTTCTCCTGATGGAAGTCCAGATGTTCGAACCGCTGGTGGACGCGCCGCGCTTGTTGGGCGAACGGGGCGTCGTACCCGCAAGAGATCCCTACGTCAACCTCAGTCTGCGACGTCTGTACGAATCGGAAAACTGGAGATCGGCAAGAGAGAACCTGCACGAATTGCACCGCATGCTGCACAACGACGCAGCGCTGATTCCCCTGTGGCAGATGACCGAGTTTTTCGCCTACCATGACGGGTTGCGTGGAATCCGACAGCGCCCCATTTTCTTCTACCAGGATGCAGAACGATGGCGCATCGTGCCACCCGAGCAGAAAGATTAGTGCGAGCCGGGCGTGGGACGAGCCGGAAACTCGCTCATGTAGGTCGCGGAGGATTTTGATGCGGATACGCCTCGATTCGACAAAACGTGCCCGACCGCCGATGGTCATCATGCTGGCCGTGGGCTGGCTGTTGATAAGCCCTTGGACGGCAACCGGGCCTGCTGCGGCCCAAACCCAACGCAACTGGCTGTATTCGCCCTACCGCATCCGAGTCTGGTTGGCGATGGACGACTCGCCCGCGCTGACCCGACAATTGGCAGATCGAATCGCCGCGACGATGACGGACCGAAGTCTGACGGTGGCGCAAGCCGCTTGGGACGTGCGAACGGTACCCTGTCCCGCACCGTTGCGATGGGACGCGGTGACGCGCCCCCAGGACGTCACCGTCGATCAAGTGGTGCAGGTCGCCGGAGAGCGTCTGAGGATCGACGATAAACTGGTGCTGCTTTCCGTCCGCGACGAACCGAGCGGCTATCGTGTGACGGCCAGGGAATTGGATACCCATACACGAACCTGGCAGCCGATGGTTCAACTCGAGATCCAGCAGCCGGAACGAATCCCCGAGACGGCGTTCGCTGCCGTCGTGGATGCCTTCACGCCATTGATGCAGATCGATAACGTGCGGAGCCGCGAGGTCTCGTTGCGGATCCGTGCCGGGGGATTGATCATGGATGCAGACAACCCCTCTGCCATCCGGTCGACCGACGTGCTGTTGCCCGTGCTGCGTCGGAACGACCGGCTGGGGGAACCGTTGCAGGATGGCATCTTGCCCGCTCCCTGGACGTTCTTGACGATCCAGGAACTCGATGGCTCCTCGGTGGTGGCTCAAGCCCATTCCGGACAGTTCTCGATCTTGGGGATCCGCGCCAGTGCGCGTATCCAGCGATACGCGCTGGTTTCCCGACCGCTGGAATACGAAACCGATCTGCGACTGATCAGCCGCCATGAGCCGCAGACCCCATTGGCGGGTTACGAAATCTACTCGAAAGATCCGCTGACCGACGAGACCGTCCTGCTGGGTTCGACGGATTGGCGAGGCATGTTGCGAGTCCGGCGAGGGGAACACCCGTTGCAGGTGCTGTACGTCCGCAACGGTGGCCAATTGCTCGCGCGTCTGCCCATGGTCCCCGGCTTGGAACCGAAGCTGACCGCCGAGATCCGCAACGACGATCGACGTCTGGAGGCCGAAGGGTTCGTCAAGGGCATGCAGGGCACCATCATGGATCTGGTGGCACGCCGTCAGTTGTACATCACGAGATTCCGCCGTTATCTGGAGGCGCAAGATTTTGACAAGGCTCGGGCGCTGCTCGAAGAGTTCGGCAAACTGCCCACCCGCTCGGACCTGGCCCGCGACTTGCTGCAGCAACGCCCGCGTTTCGCGTCCAGCGAACTTCGCGATCGGCAGGAACAGGCCAGGATCGACAAGATGTTCACCGACACCCAACAGTTGCTGACCCGGTTCCTCGATCCGGCAACGGGTGCAGAACTGGCGTCGGAATTGGAACGGGCTCGAGGTTCAAGCTGATCGGTGCGCTAACCGCATCCGAAGCATCGTTGGCCGTCGTCGTGCGGCTATGCTGAACTCATTCACTGCACAGCCCCGGAACTCAACGTCCCGCTGAACCAATACGCTAAGCACCGTTCGAGAAATAACTGTCCGATGTCCCCTCGCCCCTCTGGGGAGAGGGCAGGGTGAGGGGGTCAGAAAGTGCGTCAGTTATTTCTCGAACGGTGCTAAGGCGTAGCGACGCCGGCCAACAGGTAGGAGACGCCGTTCCAGGCCACGTTGGCGATCTTGCGGACGGCGGCGGCATCGGTGTGGTACCCGCTGTTCTTGGTGGTCCGCTGGCGCAGCACAATCACGTGGACGTCGGCATCGCGCTTCGATTCGACGGTCAACGTCTTGCCGATGCGACGAATGTTCTCCAGATGATCGTCCAACAACCCGAAGTTTGGTCGAGCGATCAAAACGGCGTACAAGTACGGATAATGGGTGCCCTGAACTTCGTTCACCGAAACCTGTAGTTGAAGGCCGAGAAAATCCTCGGGGCCTTCCGGGAAACGGATGAAGACCCGAGCGGCGATGGGCGTACGCTTTTCGTCGCTGCCGACCAGTTCGAACATCGGTTGGATCTGGCAGGGCGGGACCGAATAATGCTCGATCACTTTCAACGCGATCTCCAACGACTCGATTTGCTGACGCAGGGCCACAGGTCGCCAAGCGCGCCGTGTGCCGGTGATCCAGTGCGGCAGCAACAGGACGGCCGCATCGACGACGAATACGGTAGCCCAAGGTCTGGTGGTATCAAACAAATTCAGCAGCCAGACTAGCAGGAGCATCGCGCCGGTTAACAAAGCCAGGCTGATCGCCCCGGTCATGCAGGTTACGTCGACAAACGTTTCGTCCCAGCGCCGGATCTTGCGTTCCAGTTCCAACACCTGATGAAAACGGTCTCGCGTGGTCTTCTCCCAATCGCCGCTGCGGCTGCGACTGGCCGGCGCCAAACTGTATCCCCTGACCAGCAAGAGCAAGTTACCGGCCACCAGCATGGGCGCGGTGACCAACAACACGGTCATCGGCTCGGTCCAAGGCCACAGCAATTGGATCGCCAGACCGAACAGGATCAGCGTGCCGGCGACGGCCAGCCGTGCCGGATAGACCATGCTGGGCAGCACGTAAAACTGCAGTCGGTGGCGGCATTCGCGGTCCGGAAGCATCCCCTTCACGTTGCCGGTCCTTTCTTTCGAGTTGCCCGTTTCAGTTCGTCACATCCCATCCCGCTCCAGTACAAGGTACAGGCGCCCTGGCACAACGCGAAATGCTGGCAACCGCGACACCATCGCGGCGCCTGGCGTTTTTGCTTATAGTACTGAGCCCGCTTGCCGAACCAGACGTCGTGAAAGCCGGACTCCAGCAGATTTCCAACTCCGCGAGCAAAGCTGGAACACGGCAGCACTTCGCCGGACGGCGATACGTGCAACAGCCCGTCGCAAGCGGCACAGCCCTTGTTGCCCAATCCGTGCTGGATCGGGTTGAAGATGCAAAACGGAGTGGGCGAGTACCAGTGAAAATCGATGCCGACGCGATCGGCGTGTTCTTTGACCTGCAACACCAGCGGTCCGATCCGCGAATAGGAGACCTTCAGCGATCCATGCTGGGGCAGGTTGGGCGTGCCCGTGGGGATCAATTGGTTCATCGACACGTGGGGCAGTTCCAAGGACCGAGCCAGATCGACGATCGCCGTCAGATGTTCCGCGTTCTGATCGCAGACCGTCGTATTGGTGTGTACGTACAGTCCCGCATCTCGCAAATTGCGGATGCCACGAATCGTCCGCTCGAACGAACCCCGCCGCGCGGTCAGCCGATCGTGCACGTCGGGCGTCGGACCCTCCAGACTGACCTGAGCCGACGTCAATCCCGCGTCCACCAATCGTTGGACGTACTCCCGCGACGCGCATACGATGCCGTTGGTGATCAGATTCACGCGCATCTGTCGTTGCCGAGCCCGCGCGATGAACTCGGGCAACTCGGGCCGCAAGGTGCATTCACCACCGGTGAAGCTGACGCTCGGTACGCGAGCGGCGATGGCGATTTCGTCGATCACCCGAAACACTTCGTCGGCCGTCATCTCTTGACGAAGCGGATCGCGTACCGGATGTCGACGCTGCCACCATCGGCTGCGCTGCCAGAACTTCCAAGCATCGCAATGCTTCTCGTTCAGGGCGTTGCCCGGCGTGGCTTCCGGGGTCCCGCACCCCGCGTAACAAAACGTGCATGCCAGATTGCAACGGTACGTCAACGCGATCTCGCTCAACACCGGATACCGGGTAAAACTGCCCGAGTAGCGATCGACTTCCGTACTGGCTCGCCCCTGTGCGTCGCCCAATCGACCGGCCAACAGATCGCGCACATCACAGAAAAAGGTATGGATCTGCCGGATGCGTTCCGGGTGCTCCTCGACGTCGGCCGCATCAGCGATCTGCCGGATGGATTCACCGGCCAAGGCACGCTGCAACAGCTTCAAACCGCTGGGGTTGAGTTGATAAACGTCGGTCGGCATCTTGATCAGCACCCCGTCCTCGCGGCGCACTCGCACGTAGGGGCGGATGTTGGCGACGAACTGGTCGATCCAGTCCAGATCTTCCCGTCGCCAGCCGAAGTCATCGATCGGTGGCGCCGTGATCGGTAGTTCGACAAGCGCCGTCATCAGCGGGCTCCTCCGCTGACGCACGCGCTGTGACACGCACTATGGCACGCGCTGTGGCAGGCACTATGGCATGCGCTGTGACACGCGCTATGGCAAGCACTGTGACAGGCACTGTGGCAGGCCGATGCGGCATACTGACCGGCGATGCCCCCTTCGACCCCGCCCTTCAGGAAATACTGGTAGCTGTGTTGAGCCAGACCTTCCGGATCGGGCACAGCCTGAGCGAAGCGGTTGACCGGTTCGTCCGCAACCGCCTGACCCACGCGGTGATGATGATAGTGATGGAAGTAGGGAAAGTAGGTTCGTCGGCGATCGAAAGATCGATCGACCCTTCGTGGCTCGCTCGCATCCTCGGTCGCCGATCGACCCTGCCAGAACGCATCGGCTTCGTTCTTCGCGCGACGATAGGCGCCGGCCAGTTCCTTTTGGTAGAAGCTTCGAGTCGCTTCCAGGTCGCAGTCCCAAGCTTTCTCCTGGATGCCTTGCGTGATCGCGCGGACCATCTCTGCCGGCGTGTGCGAGGCGACTCGGCCGTCCGCCTGGACGTTGCGCAATAGGACCTCGTGATAAGCGGTCGCGTCGGGCGGCAGGTCGGTCAATCGCTCCAGTCGCAACGGCTGAAGCTCCAGCACGCGGATCACGCCACGCTGTTCCAACTCGCGCAACATCAACCCCACCAGCGTCTTCAGCGGCACATCGCACAGATAGCCGACCTCGATCGCGTTCAGCTTGGCCACCTTGCCGTTGCGGCGGAAGCTCTTCAACTGGATGGTCGGGACGATCCAGTCGTCTCGATCCCACTGCAATTCGTCCAGACGGTGCGAGGCATCGATCAGCGACTGGTGCTTCAGAACGACGATGGCGAACCCGGCCATGACCAGTCCGCCGATCAGCACGAACATCAGCAAGCGGCGTCCAACAGCGGGACGGTCGGGTGGCACCCTCGGCGGGATGACTTGCGGCGGCCCTGGTCGATCCGCCAGATCGAAGTGTTCTGCCGGAACGTAGTACGTCACGGGAAACTTCTCTTTGGCCGCCAAGTTTTCGCGATAGGCTCGTACCATCAGATAACGGTCTCCCTCGGCAGGTTCGACCGGCGCACTGACCGCCAGCCCCCGCCGCCCGAGGTACGATAACAGATACCGCTCGTTCACGAACTCTTCGGTCCGCAGTCCCAGTTCGCTGGCCTGTTCCAGCGTCATCTCGTCTCGGTTCACCACCAACGGCCAGCGGACCAGTACCGTAGCATGTTCCAGCGGCTGGTCCCATTGGACAGGCGCCCAATTGAACACGATCAACTCGCCCAGTTCGGGCGATTCGGTCGTCGCCAAATGCCCGACGGCGGCATAATCGGCGAAATAGGTCAGCACAAACACAATCTCCCCCGGCCCGAAACGCTGGCCACCGGCCAGCAGGACGTCCCAGCGATCCCCCAGATCTCGCAGATCCAAGTCGTATCGGCGTTGACCGTCGACCACCGCTCCACATCCCGGTAAATGCCAGTTGATTGCGGCTTGTTCACCTTGGAAATAGAAGGCGCCCATCGTCCCGCGTGTCACCCGCCAGCAGATCTTGTATTGGACCATCGCCTGGCCGTCCGGTGCCAACGCCACTTCCACTTCGACCCAGCGCAGATTTGCCTGCAATCCCTGGGCGCTTGCAGTCGCACTGCAAAGGCTCAGCACCCCCAAGGCCAAGTAGACGCACATGACGACCCGACGGCTGCTGTTCTTTTGCACGATCATGAACGATTCCTTTTTGGATGAACGTCTCCATTGTGCCAGAATCCGAGTTGTTCCACAACCGAGACGGCGAGCAGGTCTTGACATTTGCCCGTTTCCCCAGTAGGCAAGACGGTTGAGGATGAGCCACGGCGATGGCTGAGCATGTCAGCTCGATTTGCCTGATCCAGTTCGCCGATTTGGCTCGGCGACCGACGAAGAACGTGATGAATTAACTGAGCGGAATGGCGCTAGCCACCGGTTCCCGTGAGCGGAATGGCGCTAGCCACCGGTTCCCGTGAGCGGAATGGCGCTAGCCACCGGTTCCCGTGCAGTGAAATAACCGGCGGCTAGAGCCGTGCCGCTCACGTAATAGCCGACATTTGTTCCTTTGCCGATCCTACCTAAGGAGAGTAAGCATGCTTCGCACGCTGGGATTGTTGATTGGTTTGTTCGTCGTCTCAGGAGCCGTTTGGTCGGCTGAGTCCGAAACGCAACGAGCGCGAGACGAGGAGCTTCGGCGACAGGTCGTCGGCGTTTGGCAGGACGAATATCAAGGGCGGCGGACGAAGAAGTTGAACCAGGATGGTACGGGGACGATGGTCGTCGAACTCGATGGGATGCGTGCGCGGCTGTTCGCCCGACGCCTGACGTTCGAAATGGTTTGGTCCGTCGAAAACGGTCGTTTGAAGAAACGGACCGTTCGCGGTCAGCCCGTTGTCCAAGTCCAAATGATCCTCCGCAGCATGGGTGATCGGGTAAGCGAGCAAATTCTGCAATTGACCGATGACCGGCTGTTGCTGCTGGACCAGGACGGGAAGACTCGATACGACTGGCGCCGCAAGCCAGAGGAAGAAGAAGAAAACGAATCGTCGTAGGATCGGCAGATGAATTAGCGTAGCGTTTCGCGGAAGGGGGTCGGAGTCGTTTTCGGGCAAGACGCGTCCCATCTGGTTCATCGTTGCCCGAAAAACGACTCCCGGCCCCGTTCTTGTGGCGTACCACCCAACCGAATCCGACACGACTGGATTCGCCGGTCCCCAGTACACCGTTGTTACGTCTCTATCGCGGCGGATGAAGAGAGGTGCTGGTTGACCCAGGCGAGCCAGGCGGGTGGGGGCGGGCCGTAGGGTCGGAACTTTTCGAAATCGCCCTGCTCTTCGTTGTACAATATGGCTCGGTGAACTCCCAGACGACTGGCCTCGGGACTGTCCATCAGGTTGGCCGAATCGGTGGCGCTCATCTGTAACAGGATTCGCCATGCGAGATCGGTCAGCGACGTGCGATCGATCCAACGGCTGAGATTGTTATAGGTATCGCACCAGATGAGCGTATGGATGCCGAAGTGGGGACCTTCGCGCAGGATCGTGGCCAATTGTTTATCGGGCGATTCGCCCGCGGATTCTTCGAAGGAAAAGCTGTAATCTTCGCTTTTTCGCAGATCGCGGAATCGGGACAGATTGAACAGGATCAAGAACACGGGCGGTGCGGCGTCCAAGTTCTGGTCCATACGGCGTTGGACTTCGGCAGCCCAACGGCCGATCTCTGCGGCGGTGCCGCGCGGATGGACCGCGCGGATCGGGATGGGCAGTTCTTGGCCCAGCCGGTCCCAAAACCCGGCTTGCGGCGATTCCGCTCGTTGCCCATCGAAAACCACGAAGGCCGAATGGGTGCCCGCGACCGGGGGATCTGACTCCGCAAACTCATCGGCATCGGCCGTCCAGCCGTCGGCGGGCCGGATCGAAGCGGCCAGACTGATCAGCGAATTGGCCAGCACCCCCAGGGCCAGCATCTCGTCCTGGCCGACCATCAGCATATTGGCGCCGCTTTGACGTGGAAAAACGGCGAAGGCCGGGTCCTTGATGGCGACCGCTTCGCCCAGCCAGGCACGGGGCGTTCGTACGGTGCCTGCCGCCGGTGCGCTCAGCAGATCCTTCCGCAATGCATCGTTCTTCGAAGGATCGGCGGGCACGTTACCTTCAAAGACGATTTGCTGGGGTAACGTCAGACCTTGCGATCGAGCATGATCGGCGACTTTTTGAAGATAGGATTCGCGCTGATGATCGGGCAGCCAGACGACCTGGAACGGATGGTTGCCTTCGAACATGCCGTTGGCATCGTTGTAGATCGCTTCGCCCGGCCGGCCCAGCAACCGAGCGGCCGTATTGTCGTCGCTCAGGATCAGATGCGCATCGGTTTCGCTGCATTGCAGGGCGATCCGCACCGCCATCTGGCCCAACGTGCTGCGCGCCAGGCTGTACGCTCCCGCCAGCGTCTGCGAGCCCAACAGGACGTGGATGCCGAACGCACGGCCTTGGCGAACCAGCCGATCCAGCAGCAACGACGCCTGTTGGGCGATCCGATCGTCCTTGACGAAGAACTCTTGGAATTCGTCGATGATCAGCAGCATTCTCGGCAGGTGCGCATCCGGTTGGGCGTCTCGATAGCCGCGAAGATCCTGGACGCCGTGCTTGCGGAACAGGTCGCCGCGTCGTTTCAGCTCGACATCCAGCCGATCCAGCACGCTCATCCCGAACTCGCGCTCGCTCTCGATCGCGATCACTCGGGCATGAGGCAGTTCCAGCGACGCATAGGCTTTGAATTCGACGCCCTTCTTGAAATCGATCAAATAGAACTGGACTTCGTTCGGGCTGTAGTAGGTCGCCAAATTGGTGATCAGCGCGTGCAGCAAGGTGGATTTGCCTGACCCGGTCTTGCCGGCGATCAGGACGTGCTGCGAGGTGCCTTTGCCCAGTCGCAGGAACTGCAGGTTCGTGGCGCCCGCGCGGCCCAGCGGCACATCAATCCCGGCTCGGCTGTCGCCGGTCCACCATTGACCGTCTGGCGCCGCGACGGTCTCGAACGGCACTTCGACGCGGTTGGCATCTTTGGCTCGCTCGCCGATCGCACGGACGATGGCGGTAAAACGTTCGTCGTCCGGCGGCATGTCCAAGGTCAGCGGCCACTGGCTCAAGTCGGGGACCTGCCATTGCATCCGGTCATGTGCGTCATCCCAAGCCAGCGTCACCGCGCCTTTCTGCAGATCGGCCAAGTCGAAATTCTGAGGCAGCTTCAAGCGGGTGTCGACGCTGATCAACGTGTACACCCCGCAACGGGCGCCGCTGCTGGCGATGCTGACCAGCCGTCGAGCGGCTTCTTCGTTGAAATTCACCGGGAAATTGGCGATCACCAGAATCTGGAAAGGTTCGGACACCTCGCCCGCATCACGATTGTACTGCTGGATCGATGCGAATTCGTTCCGCAGATACTTCTGAATCACATTCTCCATGTGCTCGGTCAGATCGGCCAGCCGCTTGTTGATATGCACCGCTTCGGTCCAGATCCGGTTGGCCACCAGCCGCTCGTCGAAGTCTGCCAGATGCATGAAGGCCGAGAAGTTTTGGCCCAAGCCCGTGGGATCGATGATGGTAAATCGAACTTTGCCGGGCGGCAGCGAGGTCAACAGCCGCAGCATGACGTTCTGCAGCGAGCGTACGGCCAGATCGCGCCCCGGGCCGTCGACCAGGTACAGCAGCGACGGCCAGTCGGGATAGGCCAACACGGCGGGCAGATCGAATTCGTTCCGGTCGCGTTTCAGCAGCTCGTGCTGCGAGCGACCGTTGGGCAACATATCCAGCGAAAAATGCAGCGAACCGAATCTCAGCATCGGCAGATCTTCGTCCGTAGCTTGCCAGCGAGCCCAATCGGCGGCATCCCAGGCGGGAAACAAACGCTCGCATTGACCGTCTAAATCGTCGACCTGCGATTCAAAGTGGTCCATGCCACGGTTCCAATCCCGGACCACCTGTTGCCATCGCTGTTGGAAGGCTTGGCGGCTGGCCTGCTGTTGCTGCTGTCGCTGGTCGGTCAACTGCTGACTGTCGCGAGCGAACCTTTTTTCGCGTTCTTGCAACCGGGGCGGGAACTGTTGGTCCAACGTGGCCAGATCGGTTCGATACGTTTCCCGCAGCCGACGGCGACGCGACTTGAATTGTTCCGCCGCTTGTTCCAGCCGCTGCTGATGTTGCTGGTCCAACTCCGTTCGCTCGCGCGCCCAGCGGGCATGCGCGTCGCTGATGGTTTGGTCGCGCCGCTCGACCATGTCCTGGTACTGGCGACGTGCCTTGTCCTGCGCGTTCTCGACGGCCCGATCCAGGGCGACAAGCCCGTCAGCGATGGCTTGTTGCAGGTCGGGGACGATGGCTATGGTTTGCTGACGGGCGCGTGGCAGCGCCCCTTGTCGAGCCAGCAGGCCCAACGCGATACTGATCGTCAGGGTGGCGATCGAGCCGAACAGCCAGTCCAGCCACAAGATCAACGGTACGGCCAGTGCCATGGCCGCGAGCAAAAAGATCAAGACAGGCCAGCCGGATTCGAGAAACACGGCCGCCGGTTGGCGTTGCAGCTCGATCAACTTCTCGTTGGCAAATGCCAGCGTCTGCTGAGCGCGGACCATCGAATCGGCCCCGCCGTCGGCAGCGGCGGCGGGGGGAGCTTCCATCGGCGGACAGCCGCGCTTGCGCAGCACGCGTTCGGCCTGTTGCTGGATGTGTTCGAATTCCTCGCGATGGTCGTCGCATCGTTGCCGTAACCGCTCGAAATCCCGTTGCGGTCGATCCTTGTTCTTCTGAAAGGCTTCCTCGGCGGACTGGCGCGTGGCGTTCCACGCCCGTTTGCTTCGCAGCAGCGCGGCATCCCGCTCGGCCGCCGCCTGGCTCGCGAATCGTTCAGCTTCCTGGACGACGGCATAGCTGTTCGATTCGTACCCGAAAACAATGTCCTCGCGCAGCCTTTGATACTCGTTTCGCAAAGCCGCCATCTCCCGATCGAATTCGGCAGTCATTCTCTCGCTTTGCTGACGCGATTCGTCCAGGATCTGCGCTTCCCGCGCCTCGTACTCCTGGCCCGTTCGGCCTTCGCTGTCGGCGCGTTGGTCGGCCAATCGAGCCACTTCGGCCAGCATGGTTCGAATGCGATCGGCGATTTGGTGTTCCATGTTTGGTGGTCCGATCAATCCTGACGGTCGGGATCTTCAAGTTCCTTTTCGACCTGTTCGATCAGTTCGATGTATTCGTGGATCGCAGCCACGGCCAGCGTGATTTGGGGGGCCAGCCCCTGCAAGAAATTCTTTTCGAAATCGCGGCTGGCCTGGTCGTTCCAGTGCGTCTTGGTCTCCAGCCATTTTTCCTTCAGATGGGCTGTGGAGCGTTTCAATCTTCCCAGTCCACTGAGCAGATCGCCCGACTTCATGGCGGTGGCTCCGACGTGGTGCTGCGATCGTCTTCCCGTGGCCGATCGTCCGCAGAACCGAGCTGGTCGCTGGCGGGCCGCGGAGCGTTTTGCTCGGTGTACTTGTCCAACGCGGCGGACATGCGCCCCAACGCCGCCAACGCTCGAGGAAATTCGGTGTCCAGAAAGTCCGTCAATCGCAGCATGCGACCTTGCATTTCATCCGCCTCTTGTTGCACCGAAATTCGTAATCGTCGCACGACGCGCACCTTTTGTTCGGCCAAGCGCTGCCGTCGCTTGGCGTGCTCCAATGCCATCCGCTGTTCGTAACAGGAACGCCGATCTTCTGCACGGATGGCCGATTCGCATCGGGCCAGTTCATCCTGGGCCCGGATCACCGCGTCCGACGCCGCTCGCACTTCGGCGGGCCAATAACGAGCCCGATCGTGTTCGACCCAATCCACGCTGCGGCGCAACTGCAACAGCAGTTGTGCGATTGCATCGCGAACGTCCGCCTCGTATTCCTGCAAGGCGGCGCGGAAATCGCGGACCGCATCGGTCGACGTGATATGTGCTGATCCGCTCATCATCCCCCCAAAAACCATCGCTTGCCGACAGATCGACCGCAGTCAGCCACCTGAGGTACGTTCGACCAGCCGCCATCGTTACGACCGCAGGTACTCATCGATCGCTTCGGCCTTGCGCAACAGGTACGGCACGTGGCGATCGTTGTTCTCCAGGAATCGAGCGATCATCCTCATGCCCTCGTCGAACTGCTGGACGAATTTGACATGCTCCTGATCGCGCCACGAACTGCCCAACGCAGCCAACTGGTTGCCCAGCGAGCGTGAACGGTCGCGCAGATCGTTGTTGAACTTTTTCAGACTGCGAGCGAATTCGCGCAACTCTTCCGGATCAACGACGGCTTGCGGCATGTTTCTCTCCCTCGAATGGCAGCGAATGCCGTTTCAGGTCATGAATTCTTCGGATAATGGAAGTACAAACGCTTTCGGCCCCCTAGGCCCGAAGTTTCGCTACAACCGTCGGATGTGGAATCCCCCATCCACGTTGATGCGATCACCGGTGGTGAAAGGAAATGCGTCGGTTGTCAGTGCCACTACGGCACGAGCCACGTCCTCCGGGGTGCCCCAGCGGCGGATGGGAGATAATCCTTCGGCGATCAGCCGGTCGTATTTCTCTTTCACCGGAGCTGTCATATCGCTGGCGATCACGCCCGGGCAGACCTCGTACACGCGGATGCGCTGCTCTGCCAGACGCACCGCCAGCAGTTGCGTCATCATCTGCATGGCAGCCTTCGCCATGCAATAATCGGCACGATTGGTGGTTGCTGCATAAGCGGAAATCGAGGAAATGTTGACGATCAGACCGCCGGCAATATCACCTGCATCGATCGACGCGATCATGCGATTGGCTGCTTGTTGAGCCAGGAAGAACGGTCCTTTCAGATTCGTCGCAAAGACCAGATCCCAGCTCTCCTCGGTGGCTTCCAGCAGATCCTTCCGGCCTTGCGAGGTGATCCCCGCGTTATTGACCAGTACGTCCAGCCGTCCGAACGCCTCGCACGTGCTTTCGATCAACGAGCGGCGATCGTCGGCATCGCCCACATTGCCGGGCATCGCAATCGCCTGACCCCCATCCGCCTGAATCGTACCGACCACCTGTTCTGCGGCATCGGGACTGCGAAAATAATTCACCACGACCGCGTGGCCGGCAGCGGCCAGCCCGAGGGCGATCCCGCGCCCGATCCCTCGAGACGAACCGGTGACCAAAGCAACCGGACGATCAATCATCAGCAACTCTCCTATCGTTGATCCATTTGAGTTCGACGTCGGCGAAGCGGATCTTCATGGGCGTGCCGCGATGCAATTGAAAAGCCAGAATACCGCTGCTTCGAGCTTCCGGGGCGTCGTCCACAAGTTCGCTCATCAGATGGCCGTTCACCTTGATCGTGATGCGGTTGCCCATGGCGATCACGTGGTATTCGGTCCATTCATGGACATCGAACAGCTCTCCCAATTCGTCTTCGTCGGCGAAACGTTCCGTCGTGCGATTGCCGTCTTGATCGATGACCGTACGTTCGCCGCGTCTGGCCAAATGAGCGCGACCTCGTTCTTCGTACGCGACGCCCGTCACGTGGGCGGCCGTCGCGAAATCGGGCTGGTACCCCCGCACGACGTGATCGTGCAATCGCTCGGAGCGGATTTGAATGCCGGAATTGCCTTGTGGGCTATCGAACTTGAAGCGGAACCGCAATTCGAAATCAGCCGGCTGACCGCCTTCCCAGATCAGGAACGTATTCTCTTTGGGCCGGTTTCCTTCGGTCCACTGGCCGATGATGTGCCCGTCCTCGACTCGCCAACGACCGGGTTCGCCCGTCCAACCGTCCAGCGTCTTTCCATCGAAAATCGGCTGAAACCCCTCGCCCGCGTGCAAATCGGGTGTTCGTCCCGCGAAGACCACGCTGAAGACCGCGATCAGGCCCATTGTGCAGACAAAAGCGGGCCTGTGGATACGATGAAGTTGTTGATGAAGGTAGGAAGAAACAGCAAGCATGGTTGTTTTCCTTGAATCGTTTGGACGGATGCGATCGACGTTGCTCATCCAAAACTCTACTCTGTTGCCATGCCGTCTGCAACCGCCGCTGGCCGGGTCGTCACGAATCGAAGCATCTGCGTCGAGTCGTCCGATGCAATGGCTGCCCCTGGAATCGCACCCTTGAACGAATTGGGTGACTTGGCATGGCACACCTATCGATTATACTAAAGGTGTGCGGGGCGCGGTGAAGTTTCCCCAGAAGGGTGGTCTTGGCGTTGAACTCACTCCAATCCGACGGCTCGGATTTGGTTCGACGGTGGGACGAATTTCGAGTTTCGAAATTGGTTGCAACTGGAAATCGCATCCGAAGGTTAGCAACCGTAGCAGGGCTTATGCCCCTGGCCAAAAAATGACGCAAAAGCTCTGCTGAAGCGACGCGATTGTCGCTGGAGGAAAGGAGCATTATGTCCCGCTTGACATTGATTCATCGAATGACGGCTGTCACGTCCCTCGTCCTTTTTGCTTCGATTTCGGCAACGAGTGACGCGCAACGCCGCGGCTCGGATGCTTCCCGCTCTGATGGAAGCGACGAGCGGATCGTGCCTGGTTTCGGCCACGTCGAAGGAACTCCGATCATCCCCGGGTTTGGCGTTGATATCGACACGGGGGTGACGCTGACCGAGGAGGATTATGAACGGGCGGATCGGCGGTTACGGGACGTGGACCGAAATCGCGACGGCTTCATCGATCGAGCGGAAGCGCGTCGTGTCCGCTGGTCGGACGATCCGTTCGAGTACGATCTTGATCGGGACGATCGCTTGAGTCGCACAGAATTGGCCCTTCGTTATGCGGTGCGTCGGATGCGGGCGGCGGCAACACGCACCGACCAGCGGTCATCCGGCGAATCCTCTTCAGGCCGTCGGTCATCCTCGGGCGATTCCCGCGACGATCGCGAGCGACGAGACGATGGATCATCGCGTCGGCCCGGCGAGGTCCAGCCGACTCGCGATAGCTGGCATCTTGCGGACACATTGATGCGGCGTCACGATCGGGATCGCGACGGCTTCTTGGACGCCTCCGAGCGGCGCAGCATGGGACTCCACTCGCTGGCAGCCGACACGAACCGTGACTACCTGATCAGCCGTCGGGAGTTGGCCGTCTGGCTGGCGGACCAGCAACTGGAGCGTACGCGAATCCTGCCGCCCGAGTTACCCGCCTGGTTCTTCGAATTGGATCGAGACGGCGATGGCCAGGTAAGCATGGCGGAATTCGCCAACGACGAGGAATGGACCGAGGAGAAGCTGGCCGAGTTCATGGCGTACGATACGAACAACGACGGGTTCATCGAACCGGCCGAAGTGTTGCGGGCGATGGAGCGTTCGCGTCACCAGTACGTCAACGAGCGATTCACGCTGATCCCCAATCGCGGAGTCACGCGATCGGAAATCGAGATCGACGAAACGGCTCGCATCACCAAAGTCGATTTGGTCCTTTGGGTCACCCACACGTACACAGGACATCTGAAGGGCTACCTGATTGGTCCGGGTGGGCAGCGAGTCGAGTTGTTTGCCAATGTGGGCGGTAGCGACGACCATTTCGAAGAGACGATTTTTGACGAGTCCGCGCCGTCGTCCATTCGCAGGGGACGACCACCGTTTTCCGGGCGGTATCACACCAGCGACCGTTCACGCGGCCGCCCTGGTCTGCATCAGTTCGAGGGCGAGACGATGGATGGCACGTGGACGCTGTTGATCGAAGCAGACAGCAATCGGCCCGGCGCGTTGCACCGATGGGCGCTGGTCTTCGAGAAGGAAGATGACGACCTGAATGACGACGACGTGGTGGATGGTGACGACCCGCCGTCCATGGCCGACGAGGACGACTTCGATTGAGTGACCGTCGGACATCCACACGTTGACCATCGACGCATCGGTTGTGGTACCCCTTCGGGGTACGGGCGATTCTCATTCGATTACCCAGGGTGCGCCGCCACGCGGCGACCCTGGGCTATGGAGTTCTACGCCCTTGGCGTGAAGATCAGCCCTGAAGGGGCGCGACACATCAGCCCGGGGCAAGGCGACGCGAGCCATGCGAGGGTCGCCGACGCCCTGGGTTGCATATCCATCATGGCGAAGAAGCCCTGAAAGGGCGGAATAATCTATGTATCGGTCTGTGCCGCCCCTTTTAGGGCCGGTGAACCAATTGTCACGGCTACCCGGGGCGGCGCTGCCCTCTGCCCCGGGCTGATAGGTTGCGGCCCCCTCGGGGCGAAACACCGCGTTCCTAAAGCCGATGTGGGTGGGCAATGGTCGAGTCCGCCAACCGTAACCCGGTTTTGCTCCACAGCCCAGGGCCAGCCCGCCTTTGACGGGCGCCACCCGGGGTGCGTGCCCCCCGAACCAAGCCGCGCGCTGAAAGAGTGTCAAATTCACGGCCGACCATTTGCACGTTGGCCATTAGGATCGTCCCTCCGGGACTCAGGCCACGGCGGCGACCGATTGTGCCTTCCTGCGTCAGCCGTTACGCTTAAGGTTCGATGTGCGCGAACACGGTTGTCGAATACGTCTCCGTGAGTCCCTCGGCGTAATCTACTACGAACTCCATCGTGGCCTTTTGCGCTCCCAACTCCTCAAGGTGCTGTTCCTGTATCTGAAAGACCAACTCGACCCCCTCCGAAGTCAGATTGTAATCCTCTAGCGACAGCCAGTCCTCCTGAAGGACGATACGTACACCCCTCGGTGCGATTGTTCGGCGTGTCGTGCGAGCTGCGTTATTCTTAATTTGCAACTGAAAACGTCCTCGGTCCTCGCTCAACGAGACGAAGCCACCGTACAGTTCCGGCTCGACATCCCACCTGGGCACGACAGTTCCCAATAACTGTAATTCGATCACGCCTTCGCCCAGCGCTGGCTCGTCAGGGAACGACTCTCGCAACGAGACCTGCCGCAGGAACTCGCCGCGTACCTGCGGTGCGGTGCCGGTCACCACAAGCCTGGTTTCATCGCCCGCCTGCGGAACCAAATCAACACCAACGCTCGACTCGTCATTCACCTCGCGCACAAGCTCGACCAGTCCTCGTGAAAACGAAGTGGAGGGCGTCTCGGAATCGATGGCGTCACCTGGGTGAAAGACGCCGATGTCAACTTGCCTCTGATAGACGCCGGAGGCAGGAACCAGGGCCGCCAAGGACAATCGCTTTTGCGGGAACCCCGCGCTATCGGTCACGAGCAAAACGGACGTTTCCTGACGTCCTGCTTGTTGCGACAGGTTGACTGTGACGCTCAGCACGGTTGACGATCTTGGCGGAATGGGGTTCTGCCGCAAGTCTACCGCAGCGCGATTGCACGAGGGATAGATATGTTTGATCTCAACCGGCCGGTTCAGCCCGTTGACGATTTCAAATTCTGCCGTGGCCAGTCGCGCGTCATTGTCGATGATGCCAAGGTCGCTGTGTTCAGGTATAATGTAGAAGGCTCCCTGCCGAGAACAGCCTGCCGATGCGGTAACCAAAGCGACGAGCACGCCCAAGCGTGACCAGCGACAACGAATCGATGAGCCTGACACGTCAACTCCTCTGCCGCTTCTTAGCAAACCTGATTGCCAAATATCCCGCCGCCGTTACAATCACTAGACCGTTAACCCAAAGAAACACGGTGCGGAAGCCACCGAAAACGCCCTCGGAACCGGCACGACCCGCACCCGGTGGCGTGTCGTACCGTTCCGCGAGTTCCACCTCTGCGGCTCCCAGCCGATGCCTGTATACCTGGTAGGGGACTCCCAGATCCTGAAAAGACGCTACCGTAATGGGCTTCGCTATCGGCGAGTCTGCCTCAAGCGGTTTCAGATCGAGTAGGACGACTTGCGTGTACCCCATCCTGGGGCCCGCGGAGCCAACGGTTACGATCCGTGTCGGAAGTACCCTTCCATCAACTTCTCGCGAGAACGCTCGACGCTCCAATCTAAACGTCAGATCGCCCGCCGTCTGCGACGAAAGAAGATAGCCGAACGGATAATATCTGGTGCCTTCCAACTCGAGTTGACCGTCGCTATTGTCGTTTAACGGGAGGAAGAAAGAAACGCCAGCCTGCAATGTTCGGGACGTCGCGGCGATCTCGGCTCCCGGACGCTGAAGCAAGTCGATAAACGAAAAACCGTCGCTGCTCCAGAGCGAATCAAGGAGGTGGTAGAAATGCTGCTCAATGCTCATCTCCATTTCCGCCGCTTCGGGCATATCGACATCCCAAACATCCAGGGTTCCGATTTCAACATCGGGGCCTGCCGAAAGCCGGAAGACGTTTCCGTCGTCAATTGCCAGTGACTGGACGTGCTCCCGCCGGCCATCAGGATGGGGCATATATGCCGTAGTGTCCCCCCGGAATCGATCTTTGCCTCGCCAGATGTTCCCACTGCTGATAAGCGGAATCCCAAGGTCGGACGGAAGTTGCTCAAAGGCCGCCGGAATCTCGGACTCAGCACGGTACACTTGGACCGTTCCCTGAACATCGATCACTGCCGCTCGGAGTGCTTCATGGGCAGACCTTAGCTCTGTGAACGTTGGCGGTTGAGAGCCTGGACATTGTGTAAGATCCAGCACGGCAAGACAGCAAGAAAAGATGAGCCCCGCACGGCCGACTCGGCACGTGAACCGCCATACCGAGGCATGGAAGTTGCTACGGCTGAAGAATGGCTTGATAGCAAGCATGAGATTCCGTCGCTCAACGGGAGGATTCAGGGCACGCCGCACCACCAGCCGTGAAAATATAATACGTGGTACATACTGGCCAAACTACGGTCCCACACGTGACCCAGATCGGTCCAACGTACGGTGGAGTTTGAATGAGGTCCTTGACACTGCATATTTCGAAGCGCGTGCAAGCAAAAGGAAAATTACCTTGCTCCATAAACCCGTCCGCCTCGTTGCCGCTCGTTGCATTCTTCTTCGGAATGCTCACGTCAATCACCCGGATACGACACTCCCAGCCAGGATCCAACCCCTGCTCAGCCATGTCAGCGGCGGTCCATGTGCCAGGACAGGGAAGAGAGGGATATGGTTCGAGGAAGTCGCAATCAGGGCCGCCCTGCGCCAAACAACCCTTGTTTCCTCCGCTACGTTGGTAGCACGGCCCCGCATACACCAAACCCTGCACAATCACTAGCGCGGCCAGAAGCACTGGTGCCGCAACCTTCCGACATAAACTAAGCATTGAAAGGCCCTCCAAATCAGACAAATCAATTCTGCCCAGGCATCTGGAATTTCTCGTCAGTGCGTACCCAATAAGCAGCACTGACGATGCCTGCCAACATGTACTCTAAGAGTGTACTCTAAGAGTGTTATTGCTTTTCAAGCGTCGATGTGACAAGAAATGGCAAAAATTTGGAGAAAAAACGCGATCACATGGGGCCGCCGCTCTGTGCAGGCAGCCGTTTGTTGGTCCGATGCGAATCGGCGGGGCGATCTCTGGCTTATAATCATGGCTCCAGCAGTCCTTTCGCGCGGCGGATGGCTCGCTCGAAGCGTTTTTTGCAAACGGGCCGGCGAGCTGTTCATCAGGACGGCGATTTCGGACCACTGGTACCCGGCGCGGCGGTACATGCCGAGCATCCGTTCCTCGCCGGTTAGTTGCTCGTAGATGGACTCCAAGCGTTCGTTCCAGCAGATCGTTGCCGCCGGATCCTGGTGCGTCGGAGCATACCCCAGCCTGCCACGGTCGCCGCAGTCGCCCAGTACCGGTCCTTAACGCCCGCCGCTTCGCCCGCATTTTTTGCAGAACCCCCAATCGCTTGGTTCTTCAGTCTGTGTGGGCGAATAGCTACCTGGGTGGAAGTAATTCCCCCGATTTGCGAGGCACGGTAAGCTTCGCCGGTCGTAGGAGATACATCGGTGGCACTTGCCAAGATTTAGAATCCTACCCTTGTATCCCTGTGAAAGCGATTTCGATGATCGCCTTCCCTCGGAAGATGTCAAGGTAGTTCATCCGAATAGGGAGGTTCCATACTTCAAACAACCGGGCACGGCCAGACGGTCGTATGAGTCGCCCTTGGTACCATTTTTCTAGTTCTTTTTTTCGCTGGCTGTCACATCGGCCTTCGTCAAGCGATATACTAATAAAACGTCTCGTAATGAGCGCCCAGCTAACCCAGATGACGGCGTACTCCGCACCATTCGTAGAGGACTGGTAACTGTAGAGAACCGATAATTCTCTTGTATGGGACGTGACCGAACGCCGTAGCCCTATCGTGACTGTAAAACTGTGATGGCCAATTGTTCCTTTCAGAAGACCACGCCTATACTCCGATGGATGGCGCTTGTTGTCGCCTGTGCCGTGGTCGGCTGGAGCCTTCGCGGATTCCTCTTGGTGAGTCTCGTAGGTCACGAGGGTACCACGCAGGTGGGGATTATCGAGCACGACATGGGCAACGTTGTTGCCGGTACGAAGGTTCGTGCGACGGTGCTCCTGCCGAACACGACCAAGATTCCTTTGAGGATCAAATCGGTTCGGCGAGACTGCGCCTGTGGAGTCCAACAGGTGACGCGCGATTTCATCGCGCCGGGCGAGCGAGCAGAATTGGATGTCGGTAGCGGTTAAGAATTGGGCCATTTTCGCGGTTTGGCCGGCCGGAGAATTGCTGGATGGGTGGCCGGGTCAGGGCCGCTTTCGCGGTTGCGTGTTGATGAGATAGATCGGGGAGATGGAAAGGCGTTGGCAGAGATCGAGGGTGGCTGGATAGAGGCTGAGACCGGTGGCGTGCGTCCAGAGATCTAATTGATTGCCCGAGCGGCCACAGCGGAAGCAGCGGAAGATGTTGCGCTGGACGTGGACGGAGAAGCTGCAGACGGTGGTTCCACTGCCCGACGAGGGACAGCCGGGCAGCAGGCAGGGACCTCGCCACTGCAGACCACGGCAACGGGTAGGTTCCCAGTTCAGCAGTTGCAGCACGGCCCGCATCGCAATGTGCTGGCGAAGAGCAGCGTAGTCCAGGCGGCTCATGATTTGCCGGGATTGCGCGTCTTCGACTGGCGAGTGCGGGCTTTCTTCTGCTCGGCGCGGTACTCGCGGTACGACTTGCCGTCCATCCGCTGGATGATGGCTCCGTCGACCACGCGGTCCAAGAGGGCCATCGCCAAGGGAGGGTCGCCCAGGTAGTCGCTCCAGTCTTTGAAGTCCAGATTGGTCACCAAGGCGGTCGAACCGCGCCGACTGCGATGGTCGATCACTTTGTAAAGTAGGCTGGGCGATTCGGGATACTCCAGACGTTCTAGCTTGTCGAAGCCGAACTCGTCGATAATCAACAGATCGAAGCGGCCATAGTAACGTACGCGGGCGGGCAGGTTTTTCTCCCCGGCGGCGGCGGTCAATTCTTCCAGCAGTTCGGCACTGGTGGTGTAACGGACGGTGTACCCCAACACGCAGCAGCAACGTCCAAGGCTTTGAATCAAGTGGCTCTTGCCCACGCCGCTCTTGCCGACGAAGACGAGGTTCTCGCGGCGGCGGACGAACTCGCCGCTGGCCAGTTCCAGCAAAGACGCCTGCTGGATGGTCGCGACATTGAACTGCCAATCGAAGGTCTCCAGGCTGGCCGGATCGCGGAACCGCGCCAGACGCAGGCGACGCTCGATGCCGCGTTCCAGCCGCTGCTGGGCGGGCAGGGCGAGCAGACGTTCCAGCAGTTGCAGATGGGTCAGTTTTTCCCGGGTGGCCGACGCTAGTAGTTGGTCCAACTGCTCAGCGCTCAGTTGGATCTTCAACGTCTGCAGGTGCTTCAGGATCTGTTCCCGGA